>JAIBBY010000028.1 GCA_019694455.1 Pirellulales bacterium | reverse complement strand
CCCCCAACAGTCGATCGCGTTTTTTTGGCGCGACCCGGCTACGGCTGGGCCGGCTGGCGATCGGCGAGGCGCGCGGCGACCTGCGCCGCGTAGTGGCTGAGTTGTGTGTTCTCGGACTGGGTCAAGGGTTGCATCGCGGTTTGCAAAGCGGAGACATCGACGGATGGATTGGCGTCGATCAGCTTTTCGACTGCGCGAAGCGCGTTTTGCGGAATCGTGAAGCGTTTGAACTCCTGGGCAAGCTCGTCCTCTTTACGTTCGATGACTCGAACCCGAGTCGGGTCGAGCATTTCGGCCAGCACGTCGACCGCGCGGGCGTCGCCCAGGCGGGCCAGGCCAGTGGCGGCGTTGTAGCGTACATCGGCGATCGGGTCTTTAAGCAGCGTGGCCAGCCGCTCTTGGGCCTCGGCGCCGCCGATGACTCCCAGCGCGAAGGCGGCGCGGGTGCGCACCGCGGGATCTTCGGCGGTGGAACACTCGACCAGCGTGGACGCCACTTTTAGATTGGCGCGAACGGCCTCGCCTGCCGGGCCGGAGGCCAAGAGGGCGATGCCTTCGATGGCGCTGGCGCGCACCGGCACGTCGGCTTCGCTGGTTTGCGTCTTGGCGGCTTCGAGGAGCGCGGGCAACCCGTTGGGGATGTTGAACTCGCCGAGCGCGCGGCAGATGTAGACGCGGACGCGCACGTCGGCCTGGCTCTTGCTCTGCCGGCTGGCTTCCAGTTCATCTTGCAACAACTGCGCCAATTCGTCGGCGATCTCGGTGTTGTTTTTGAACTTGCTGTTGGGTTGCCGCAGCGCGTTGGCCAAGTTGACGGCGGCTTGCCAGCGGGCCTCGTTGTCGCGGCGCAGCGCGTTGATATAGGTGCTGGGGTTGTCCCCCATGTGGGCGAGCCAGGTGAACATGAGCCACACGGCGACGATAATGGCGACGATCACCGCCGGCACGACAAACAGTTGCAGAATGAAGCCGGCGCTGGGGGGCTCGACGCTGGGCAAGGCGTCGTCGGGCGAAATAGTTTGCTGAGATTCGGTGTTCTGATCCATCGCAGGCAATGGGTTGACACAGTGGGTTGGGGGGATATGGACTACTGCGGAGCGAGCCGTCGTGGCGCGCTGGCGGCGAATGAAAGATCGAGCGACGCGCGATATTGTCATTCTGCCCGCAGGATGATACAGCCAGTGGATTGCATCAGCGGGCCGCTAGTAAAAGTCTATGGGTCGCGCTCGTTCCGTCAACCCAACGTCTTGTGCCGCTAGCCACTTCCGTCGAATTGATGATACGGCTTCTCGATTACACCGCCGCTATGCCCGCGCTCGACCTGGCGATTGACGAAGCGCTGCTGGAAGTGGCGGAGCAGCAAGGTTCGACGTGCGACCAATTGCGCCTATGGGAATCGGTGTCTCCAGCGGTGATTTTGGGGCGCTCGTCGCGGGCGGGGGTGGAAGCATTGCCGGATGCGTGCCATGAACAAGGCATTCCGATCCTGCGACGGACTAGCGGGGGGTGCGCGATTGTGGCCGGGCCGGGCTGTTTAATGTTTTCGCTGGTGCTCAGTCTCGAACGTCGGCCGGAGTTGCGCTCGATCGACGAGGCGCATCGCTTTGTGCTGGGCAAGTTGGCCGCTGCGCTTGGCGGCCGCGTGGCTGGCGTGCGCCGCGCCGGCACCAGCGATCTGGTGATCGAGCGCGGCGGGCGAGCGCTCAAGTTCTCTGGCAACAGTCTTCGCGTGCGGCGGACGCACCTGTTGTATCACGGCACGTTATTGCATCGGTTTCCGCTCGATCTGGCGGCGAGTTGTCTGGCGGCGCCGCCGCGCGAGCCTGAGTACCGTGCGGGGCGGAGCCACGGCGAGTTCTTAACAAATCTGCCACTGGCGGGCGATGAGTTGCGCGGCTTGGTGGTTGGCGCATTCGAGGCGAGCGGCCTGGCCGAACTGCCACCACTTGCGCTGGCGAAACAGCTTTTGCTTGAGAAGTATTCTCAACACGACTGGAACTTTAGACTGTAGTGGGCTGCTGCTGGCAATCTGGGAAAATCTGGCTCATGTCGTGGTTCCATTACACATTGAAGCTACCGGCGCGGCGGCGCGGCTGGCACCTCATCACGCAAGAAGTGACCACCGCAGCGACCGATCTGACGCGCATGCGCGTGGGGTTATTGCACGTTTTTTTGCAGCACACCTCGGCGGCGTTGTCGATCAACGAGAACGCCGACCCCGATGTGCCCGCCGACTTGGAGCGCGTGCTGGACGCTTTGGCGCCGGAGACGTTTGAGTACGCGCATACGCTCGAAGGGCCAGACGACATGCCGGCGCATGTAAAGACGGCGCTGTTGGGCAGTTCGCTGTCGATACCGATCTTTGGAGGGCGCCTGTGCCTGGGGACGTGGCAAGGCATTTACTTGTGTGAGCATCGCGATCGAGCGACGGCGCGGCGGTTGGTGCTGACGCTGCAAGGCGACATGGAGTAGACGGTCGGGGCGGCGCGACGGTTTTTGCTTGGCCTACAGCATGGGGCCGATACTCCAGGGCGCGAATTCCTCGTCGCCAATGCCGTGCTGTTCGCTCTTCGATTTTTCGCCGCTGGCCACGGCCAGCATCAATTCAAAGATCTGGCGGCCGACTTCCGCCACCGGCGTGCCGGCCAGGATGACGCCGGCGTTGACATCCATGTCGTCGATCATGCGCTGATACATGGGAGTGTTGGTGGCGATCTTGATCGAAGGCGTTGGCTTGCAGCCGAAGCAACTGCCGCGGCCAGTGGTGAAGCACATCAAGTTGGCGCCTCCCGCTACCTGTCCGGTGGCGCCGACGGGATCGTAGCCGGGGGTGTCCATGATGACCAAACCGTTGGCGGTAACGGGTTCGGCATAGTGGTAGACTGCGTTGAGCGCGGTGGAGCCCCCCTTGGCGACGGCGCCGAGCGACTTTTCGTAGATGGTGGTCAGGCCACCGGCCTTGTTGCCGGGGGAGGGATTGTTGTCGATCTCGGCGCCAAACATGGCGGTGTAGCGTTCCCACCAGCGAATGCGTTCGATGAGTTTTTCGCCGACCGCGCGCGAGGTGGCCCGTCGCGTGAGCAGGTGTTCGGCGCCGTAGATTTCAGTTGTTTCTGAAAGGATGACCGTGCCGCCGGCCGCGACCAACAGATCGCTGGCCACACCGAGGGCGGGATTGGCGGTGACGCCCGAGTTGCCGTCGGAGCCGCCGCATTGCAGAGCGACGATCAGCTCGCTGGCGGGTATCGGCACGCGGCGAACATCGTTGATCGCGGGGAGCATTTGGGCGACCGACTGCACGCCGGCCTCCACGGTCTTGGTGGTGCCGCCCAGGTCTTGCATGGAGAGCACAGTGGGGCGCTGGGGCGGCTTGCCGGGCAGGCCGATCTGCACCAAGTGGCCTTCTTCCAAGAGCGAGCCGATGGTTCCGGTCTCGCAGCCAAGCCCGACGAGCAGATAACCACCAATGTTGGCGTGCTTGGCAAAGCCGGCCAGCACGCGATTGAGTTGCTGGTGATCCTCGCCGCCGTAGCGCATCCCGCAGCCCCCTTTGTGGGTGAGGGCGACGATGCCATCGACCTGGGGGAATTGCCGCAGGACGGCGGGCGTGAAGCGCTCGGCGATGTAGCGGCTGACGGAGGCGGAGCAGTTAACGCTGGAGATGACCGCCAGATAGTTGCGCGTACCCGCCTTGCCGCTGGCGCGCCGATAGCCCAGAAAGGTGCGGCCGGTGATCGGCGCCGGCGGCGCCGGAATGTCGGTGGCGTAACGATACTCGCGCTCGAAGCCGCCGGCCGCCAGATTGTGCGAGTGGACCAGTTCGCCGGGCTCGATCGCCCGCGTGGCAAAGCCGATGGTCTGGCCATATTTGAAGACGCGCTCGCCGATTGGGACGGAGGCCAGCGCTAGCTTGTGTCCCATGCCGACTGGTTCGGCGACGCGGAGCGAATGGCCGCCGACCGATATCTGATCACCAGTATCCAGTGGGCGCGCGGCGACGGCCACGTTGTCCGCCGGGTGGATGTGAACGACGTCGGCAGATTGCTGATCGACAACGGCCATGCGAATGCTCAAGCGCTGGTGCAATGTGGGGGAGGTGGAGCGCGAATTGCAGCTTAGCGGGGGGGCATGTCGGCGGCAAACCGGGGGAAGGAGAAAGCAGAAAACCGCAGAGGCGAGGAGACGCAGAGGAGGAAGGAAGAGACTAGCGGCTTGCGGCTAGGGAACAGCGACAGTCGTCCAGCGAGCGCAATGGACCTATTTCTCGCGATAGGTGTTGACCGGTGCTATTGAGCTGAAGATTGCGCGGTGCGCGCCGGCTCGCGCGGGACGCCGGCGGCGGCGATGGCCAGCGCAAGCCAGCCCAGGATGAATGCCGTGCCGCCGATGGGGACGATCATCGCCAGCGCGCGGATCTGAAGCAGCACCCAGCCATAGAGCATGCCTGAGAAGATCAACAAGCCCGCGATGAACAACCAACCGGCGATGGAGATCCAGGCGCTTTTGGTGTGTAGACCGACCATGCCGACCAGGATGAGGCCGAGCGCGTGATACATCTGGTAGCGCACCGCCACCTCGAAATTGTGCAGACGGCGGGCGCTGAGATCGCGCTCTTGCTGCGAGGCGTCGGGTGGAGTTTTTAGCTTGGTTTCGAGTCCATGCGCGCCAAAGGCGCCGGCGACCACGCCCAAGCCGGCGATGAGCGCGCCGGCGACGATCCAGTATTTTGCGTCAATCACGATTGGGGACTCACTCTGCTTTGGTGGTGGAGGGCGCCGGTTCGGCGACCGGCGATTCGTCGGGCGGGGTCTGAAACTGTTCGGCAATGAACTGCGAGAGACCTTCGGCAATGGGGGCGATCGAGGCGGTCTGCCGTGAAGCTGGCGGTCGGTCGCCTAACTGTCGTTGAGTGATGATCTGCCCATTGGGCAGCACCTTGCGATAGCCGTCGAAGAGGCGCACCTGGGGACACTCGAGCGAGATGCCGACTATGGCGGACTTTTCGGCATTGCCAAAGCGCAGCGCGTAGCGCCATTGCGGTTGGCAAGCGTCGGGATCGGCCTGCCAGTCGAAGGCGGCGTCGCGAGTCAGCAACGCGCGGATGTGGGTGAAGCCGGGCGCGCGGCTCTTGGCCAGTTCGCGGCGTTGGAGAATTGAATAGCTCTGGCCGTCGATGAGCAGCGCGTCGCCTGCGGAGCTTTCGGCCTGCGGCGGGCCTAGTTCAAACAACTCGACCTCTGGCGCGCGAGTGATGATGAGCGCCGCGGCTGTGCCCCAATAGGTTTGCGCTTGGCGGCCGACGACATACCAATAGCACCAGGCGGCCACGCTGAGGCCGACCGCCACCAACACGATGACAATGATCGCCAAGCGGCCCGGAATCTGGCGCAGGTCGGGCGGCGGCGGTTCGACGGCTGGCTTGGACTTGGGCATGCCGGCTGTTGTACCACAACGGCGGCCGCAGTTTCAGCCGGTCGTCAGCCGGGCTTGGTGAGCGCGGCGCGACGGGCATAGAATGCCGCTGCTCGCAAAATCACGACAAAGGTCGTGATTTTGTGACTTGCTTCCTGTCATTCGCGGCCCCGGCGAATCGTTCGCCGGGGCGGCTTGTTCGGTTTCAAGTGGGGCATGTCTCAACTCTAAAGCACGATGCACAAATTCCATGAGATTGAGTTCCGCGTTCGATATCAAGAGACCGACGCGATGGGCATTGTCCATCATGCCAACTATCTGGCGTGGTTTGAGATGGGACGCACCGAGATGTTGCGGGCGTGGGGAGGGAGCTATCGGCGCATGGAGGAAGAAGGGCAGTTTTTGGTCATCGTGCGGGCGGAGTGCAAATACCGGCGACCGGCGCGGTATGACGATGTGCTGCGACTGCGAACGATTTTGGATCGCGTGAGCGCGGTGAAGATTGAGCACGACTATGAACTATTTCGCGGCGAGGAGACGCTGGCGGTGGCGCATACGGTGCTGGCTTGCGTCGATCGCGAGGGGACGCCGCAGCGCGTGCCGGAGTGGTTGCGCAGGGAGGAGGGCGAGTAAAACGTTAGAAGGACCGCGGCGATGCAACGGCGCCGAGGGAACGAGTTGATCAGGGGAGCAGTGGAACAGGCGTAATAGAGAGTTGGGCACAGCATGGGAATCGGCCCGTTCGAGTTCGCCGCGCCGCGGCAAATTGTTTTCGGCTGGGGACGCCGCGCCGAGTTGACGGCGCTGGCCGCGCCATTTGCGCGGCGCGTGTTTTTGGTCACGGGCTCGCGGACGTTGGAAGAGACTGGCCGGGTCGATGATCTTTTGACCGGACTGCGCGCGGGCGGAATCGAACCGGTGCATCTGGGGTCCGTGGCGGGGGAGCCAACGGTGCGCGACGTCGATCTGGCGGCTGCCGACTTGTTGAGCCATCAGCCTGCGGCCGGCGACGCCATGCTGGCCCTGGGGGGCGGGTCGGCGATTGATCTGGCCAAAGCGGTGGCGGCCATGGCGACCAGCCCCGACCGCGTGAGCGTCAAGGAGTTTTTGGAAGGGGTGGGGAGCGGACGGACCATCGATTGGGAACCGCTGCCGATCATCGCGCTGCCGACCACGGGGGGCACAGGGGCCGAGGCGACGCGCAACGCCGTGATTTCGTCGCAATTTCCGTCGTTCAAGAAGAGCTTGCGCTCGCCGCGACTTGTGCCGCGGTTGGTGGTGGTCGACCCGGAATTGGCGGCCAGCGCGCCGCCGCACGTTACCGCCTGGACCGGCATGGACGCCATTACGCAGTTGTTGGAAAGCTACGTCTCGCGGCGCGCGACGCCGATTACCCGCGCGCTGTGTGAGACTGGCATGACAGGCGCACTAACGGCCTTGCGCGCGGCGGTGGACGATGGCGAGTCGCGCCCGGCGCGTGAGAAGATGGCGCAGGCCGCGCTCTTGTCGGGCATGGCGCTGGCCAACTCGGGTCTAGGCATGGCGCATGGCGTGGCCGCCGCACTGGGGGTGCATGGACAGATTTCGCACGGGTTGGCGTGCGCGGTGATGCTGCCGGTGGCGATTGAGGCAAACCGCGAGCAGTGTCGGGCCGACCTGGCGCGCGCGGCGCGGCTATTGACCGGCAGTGAGGCGACCGATGACGACGCGGCGATCGACGGCCTGCTTGGCGAGTTGGAGGGGTTTTACAGCGAGGCGGAAATCCCTTGCTGGCTGTCGAGCTTGAACATTTCGATCGAGTTGTTGGGCGACCTGGTGCGCGACTCGCGCGGCAGCAGTATGAGCGGCAACCCGCGCGACCTGTCGGACGACGAACTGGCGCAACTGTTGGAAGCGAACTGGTAGGGATCGCATGATTCTGGCCGCAGGACTCACGCCCGCCTGGCAACAGATTCTGGTGTTCGACCAGTTTTCAGTGGGAGAGGTCAATCGGGCGGCGCAGGCGCACTGGTGCGCGTCGGGCAAGAGCGTGAACGTGGCGCTCGCGCTGGCGGCGTTGGGCGCCGAAACGGCGTCGCTCTCGCTTACCGGCGGCACGACAGGCGCGCGGCTCAAGCACGATCTGGTTGGACATGGGATTGCCGCCGATTGGGTGGAGACCGCTTGCGCCACGCGCGTTTGCACCACGATTGTTGATCGGCGCACAGGCTCGACCACGGAGTTGGTGGAGCACGCGGCGCCGATCAGCAGTGCGGAAATGCAGGCTTTCGAGGCCACGTACGAGCGACTGGCAGCGCGGGCCGGCGCCATCGTGCTCAGCGGATCGTTGCCGCTCGGAGCGGCAGTCGATTGCTACCGGCGGCTGATGGCCAAGTCGGCGGCGCCGGTGATCCTCGACGCGCGCGGACCAGAGTTGGACGCGGCGCTTGCCGCGCGACCGCTGCTAGTCAAGCCGAATCGCGAGGAGTTGGCGCGGACCGTGCTTCGATCGATCGACAGCGACCGCGAATTGATCGCGGCGGCGCGCGGGTTGATTGAGCGCGGCGCGCGGCATGTGCTCGTCACGCAGGGCGCCGGCGCGGTCTGGTTGGTGACCGCGAATGAGGCGTTTTGCTCGCAGCCGCCACGCATCGCGGCGGTCAACGCGATTGGTAGCGGCGACTGTCTGGCGGCCGGGTGCGCGTGGTCGATCGCACGCGGGGACGACATGCTGACGGCCGCTCGTGTTGGCATGGCGGCGGCGATTGAGAATGCGCTTGCCTTGCTGCCCGCGCGGATTGATCCGCAGCGGGTGCTGGAGCGGGCGGGGACGATCGAGTTTGCGCGCAAGAGCGAGGTTTGAACCGCGGAATGGAGCAACGCAAGGGAATCGGAAACAGGGATTCGGCTATCGCCGCGTCACCATTCGCCGGACAGCATGGCGATGATTACGCCAATGACGATGCTGATGGCTGTGGCCATGAAGAACAGGAGCCAGCCCGAGATGCCGGTCGCTTCGGTGGCCCGTTCAAAGGTGCGTGTGGAGGCGTGGCGGACGCGGGCGAGAATCTCGCGCGTTTCGAAGTTGGGGCGTGTCTCTTCCTCGGCCGACATAATGGGGATGGTGTTTTGCGAGTACTCGCCCTGTGACTCGTGAGCGGGCAGGATCGCCGGCGCCGCCATATCGAACGAAGGCATGGTGTCTGGCAGTTCCAGCAACTCGTCGCTGGGGAGCGAGGCCGCCGGAAACGAACCGGAAGAATCTCCCACTGCCGGCGGAACCCAGCCGGGCTGCACCTGCCCGAGGCTGATCTTGCCTTGGCCGAGCCAAGGGGCGAGCCGCCGCACCACCTCTTCGCCCGTCTGTATGCGAGCAGTGGGCTTCTTGGTCATCATGTCGGCGACGACGTCGACAAATTCTTCGGTGAGTTCGGGGGCGAAGCGTCGGGGATCTATGGGCTGCAGATTGAGATGCGCGTAGATTTTTTCGCGCGTGCCGCCCCCCGGGAACGGCACCTTGCCGGTTGCCGCGTAATACAAGGTGCAGCCGAGCGAATAGATGTCGCTGGCGGGAGTGAGATTTTCTGGCGCGCTGATTTGCTCTGGCGAGAGGTAATCGGCGGTGCCGACGATGCGTCCGCGGCGTCCCTTGGCCGCGACGACGGTGGCGTCGAAGAAGTCGGCCAGGCCTAAGTCCGAGACTTTGGCGCGGCCAGCGGGGGTGACGAGGATGTTGCCGGGCTTCACGTCGCGGTGGATGAGCCCAATCGCGTGCGCGTGGGTGAGCCCAACCGCGGCTTGCGCCACGATACTGGCGGCGGCGCGCATGTCGAGGCGACCTTGTTTGCGCACCAAGCGGCGCAGGTCGGTGCCGGGGACGTACTCGGTGACGAGATAATGGACGTTGCCATCGTGGCCGGCATCGAGGGCGCGAACGAGGTTTTCGTGATCGAGTTGGGCCTGGGCGCGGATTTCGCGATGGAAGGCGGCGATGGCGTCGGGGGAGGAGCGATCGCGCGGCAGCACCTTGATCGCCACGATGCGCCCCATGACAGTGTGCTCGGCCTTGAAGATCTGCCCCATGCCGCCTTGACCAATCGAATCCACGACGCGGTAGGGGCCGAGGTTGAACCGCGTGCGACCCGAGAGGAGTTGCTGCGCCTGCCAACGATTCAAGCGTCCGAGTTCGACCAGTTGGCCGGCGATTTGCTCGTCGGTGGTTTCGACGGTGGTGTCGGCCTTGGTCTTGGCGTTTAGCGCACGCGTAGCGTCTGCCAGTTCGGCCGTCGAGACGAGGCCGCTGACAAGGCATCGCGACGAGAAGCTAGGACGTGCGGTACTGTCCACCGGAGCGAATGCGGAACAAGACAAGGAATATTGCCACTGGCCCCCCAGGGACGCCCTTAGCGTACTTTCGCCGCCGAAAAAGGCAAAGCAATTTGCGCAAAAATGGGGGCCCCACTTAAGAGTAGCACGCTGGCAATTGCTTGTGGCGGCCGCGGCGCGGTCGTAGCATCAAGCCAGTCAAGGGTTTTTGTTCATCGAGGAAATTGATGCTTCGTCATCTTTGCGGATTGGATTGGGGTGGATTGGGCTGTTTGGCGCTGGTTTTGTTGACCGGTCATGCCTGGGGAGCGCCGGCGGCGCCGAACATCGTGATCGTGTTCGCCGACGATCTGGGGTATGGCGACCTGGGCTGTTACGGTCATCCGACGATTCGTACCCCGCGACTCGACCAGATGGCGGCCGAGGGGATGCGCTGCACGCAGTTCTATTCGGCCGCGCCGGTGTGCAGTCCCAGCCGCGCGGCGCTGCTCACTGGCCGCTATCCAGTGCGCAGTGGCATGTATGGCCAGCGGCGGGTGTTCTTTCCGGAATCGACCGGCGGCATCGCCGACGACGAGTTGACGCTAGCCGAAGCGCTCGGCAAGCAGGGCTATCGGACCGCCGCCGTCGGCAAGTGGCATCTGGGCCACCTGCCGCAATACCTGCCGACGCGGCACGGCTTTGAAAGCTACTTTGGCATTCCATATTCCAACGACATGGGGGGAGAGGCAGGACACGGCAAGCTTCGGAACTGGCCGCTGACGCCGCTGATTCGAGATTTGGAAACGATCGAGGAGAATCCCGATCAACGACTGCTCACGCGGCGGTACACCGAGGCGGCGCTAAAATTCATCGCCGAGACGACCGAACCGGAGAACAAGGATCGCCCCTTCTTTTTGTACTTGGCGCATTCGATGCCGCATGTGCCGCTGTTCGCCAGCGACGACTTTGCCGGCCACAGCGCCGCTGGCCCGTATGGCGACGTGATCGAGGAACTCGATTGGAGCGTGGGCCAGATTTTGGATCAACTCAACAAGCTGGGACTGGCGCAGAACACGCTGGTTTTTTTCAGCAGCGACAACGGGCCGTGGATCGAGCAGAAGCAGCGTGGCGGATCGGCTGGCCTGTTGCGGCAAGGCAAGGGAAGCACGTGGGAAGGTGGGATGCGCGTGCCGGGTATCTTCTGGTGGCCGGGCCAGATCGCCCCAACGGTTTCGATGGCACTGGCCAGCGCGCTCGATTTGTTTCCGACCGTGCTTGCGCTGGCGGGGGCGCCGGCGCCGACCGATCGACCAATCGACGGCCGCGACCTGTCGGGGGTGTTGCAGCGCGGCGAGGCCAGCCCACGCGATTCGCTGTTGTATTATCGCGAAGGAGAAGTGTTCGCGTTTCGACAAGGCCCGTGGAAGCTGCATTTTAAGACGCAGAAGGGGTACGGACAGGCCAAGCCCGAGACGCATGATCCGCCGCTGTTGTTTCACCTGGAACACGATCCGGCGGAGCGCTTTGACCTGGCGAAGGAGCGGCCCGAGATCGTCACCGAGTTAACGAAGGCGGCCGAGGCGCAGCAGAGCGAGATCGCACCGGGCAAGCCACTGTTCTAAGGGGCCGCTTGTGAACGACGCTCAATCAGAACTCGATGCCCAGTCGCGAGCGGAGATCGAAGGCTTGGTTGCGCGGCTGGATGCGCTAGTGCCACAGGAGGAAGCCGCCATTGCGTTCGAGCAATACGGCGGCGACCTGGACGAATCGAAAATTGTCGCAAATCAGCGCGGTTTTTTACGATTTGGCGTTGAGATGCTTAAGTCCGCGATACTGCCGACCGGTGAGGAAGGCGATTTGCCAATCGACATTCGGTATTTGCAAACGGAACCGGCTCGTATCCGGTTTGATTGGATCGTGCGGCGCGATCGCGCAGGTTCGCCTGTCCCTGCGGACCAGCAGACTCGCTCGTACATGAAGGACCGCTTGGCGCTCGTTACTTGCGGAGTCGTCGTCTTCGCCGTTGCCGCGTTGGCGATCGTGGGGCTTTTCACTCTACTTACGTATGTGTGACACTCTCGCCATCGTCGCGCCAGGCCGCGTGCTGTTCGCCAAGAACTCGGATCGCGATCCCAACGAAGCGCAGCATCTCGACTGGCAACCGCGGCGCGCGCATCCGGCCGGGGCTAGCGTACGCTGCACCTGGATCGAGATACCGCAGGCGCGCGAAACGCACGCGGTGCTGCTTAGCCGCCCCTATTGGATGTTCGGCGCCGAGATCGGCGCCAACGAACATGGCGTGACGATTGGCAACGAGGCGGTGTTCACACGGCAGCCGTACCAGGCGCTGGGGCTGACGGGCATGGATTTGATTCGGCTGGCGCTGGAGCGGGCGGCCAGCGCGGCGGAGGCGGTGCGCACCATTGTGGAGTTGTTGGAGCGGCACGGTCAGGGAGGTGGCTGCGGTCACGAAAACCGCCGCTTCACGTATCACAACAGTTTTATCATTGCCGATCCGCGGTGCGCGTTCGTGCTGGAAACGGCGGGGCGAGAACACGCGGTCGAACCAATCCGGGGCGCGCGCAGCATCTCGAACGGACTGTCGATACCAGACTTCGCCGCGCGACACAGCGACGCGATCAAGACGCGCGTATCGGGTTGCCGACTACGCGCCGCGATCACACAGCGAGGCGCCAGCGCGGCCAATTCGCCGCGAGACTTGATGCGGATACTGCGCGATCATGGGGGCGGCGCGGATGGCAACCGGCCCGTCGAGTATCGGCCGCCACGCTATTCGCTGGTGAACGGCGGACTGCGGGCGCCATGCTGTCACGCCGGGGGACTGGTCGCGGCTTCACAGACCACGGCTAGTTGGGTGGCCGAGTTAACGCCCCACGGCTGCCGACATTGGGTGACGGCCAGCGCGGCGCCATGCACCGGCCTGTTCAAGCCCGTGGCGATCGAAGCGCCATTGGAACTGGGAACGCCGCCGACTGACCGCGCCGACGGGAGCAGCCTATGGTGGCGGCACGAGCGGTTGCACCGCGCCGTGCTGCGCAATTATGCGGCGCTGGCGCCGCGGTTTCTGCCGGAGCGCGACGAGGTGGAGTGCCGCTGGCTGGCCGAACCGCCGTCGCCGGCCGAGGCGTTTGCCGAGGGGGATCGACTGCTGGCGAAGTGGACGTACGCCATGGAGCGCCATGTTACGGCCGACCATCGGCCGTGGTTTGTGCGGCGCTATTGGAGTCGGCGAAATGCGCGGGCCGGGCTGGCATGAAGCCTGCTGAAGGGGGGGAGGAAATCTCGCCGGTTGTCGTATGGCGCCGCGGGCAGTGATAGAATTCGCGGTTAGCGATCTGGCCAATGAGGTCACGCGTCGTGTGACGAGGCGCCAGATTGGCTTGGTAACGGCAGGAATCTCATGGGCCGCGTTTGGCTCGACTTCAACGGCCAACGTCATCAGAGCGGCCTATGTGTTTGCTTGCGCACATGTCGCGCGAAGCGCAGCGCTGTTCGCTTAACCGACTAGTTTTTTCACAAGGATCGTCCGATGTCGCAATATTCGATTTCGCAACGGTTGAAATCCTGGCGCCTGGTTGCGCTGATCGGTTTGGCGCTGGTCACGCCCGTCATGGCGGATGACGATCCGGAAGCAACGGCGATTGCCGCGGTGAAGTCGAGTCACGAGCAGGTGCTTAAGTCGTTCAACGAAGGCAAGGCGGATGCCGTGGCCGCGGCGTTCTTGCCGCAAGGGGAACTGATCGACGAGGCGGGGGTGATCTACCGAGGCAACGAGGAGATCAAGTCAATCCTGACCTCGTTCTTTGAGCGATACGCGGGGGTGAAGTTGGCGCTGGACATCGAAACTGTGCGGTTGGTTGGGCCGGTGGCGATTGAAGAAGGGACGCGCGCGATGACCACGGCGGATGGCGAGGAGACTTCGCGATTTCGCTATATCGCGGTGTGGGCCAAGCCCGAGAAGCAGTGGCGACTGGCGTCGTTTCGCGACTTCGCGGAGACGCCGACGCTGAGTCCGCACGATCACCTGCAAGCGTTGAGTTGGCTGGTGGGAGATTGGCTCAACGAAGGCGCCGACGGTAGGGTGGCAATCAACTACCACTGGTCGGACGACAAGAATTATCTGTTGGGCGACTACGCCTACGAGTCAGCGGAAGGGGAGCAGCGCAAGTCGACGCATCGCATCGGTTGGGATCCGGCGGCGGGGCAGATTCGCTCCTGGCTGTTTGACGCCGATGGCGGCTTTGCGGTGGGGGGCTGGACGATGGTTGACGATGGGGCGGTGATCAAGTCGGAGTCGGTGAACCCGGATGGGACGACATCGCATGTGACGTTGCACATCATCGTGAAGGACGAAGACCATTTTGCCATCGAGGGGGTCGATCGGATCATTGGCGACAGCCTCGCGGAGGATTTCGACATTACCGTGACGCGTCGGCCCGAGGCCGTTGGCAAGTAGCGCACCGCTCGATGATAAGGGTAGAAGTCATGAACAGGTTTGTTTGCCCACGGCTGACACGACTGTTGATCGTTGTTTGTTTGCTGCACTGGACGGGTATCGCCGATGGCCGAGGCGGCCGGGGAGGTGGTGGCGGCGGTAGAGGAGGGGGGGGCATGCATGGCGGTGCCCGGCCCTCGATGGGACACATGGGGGGTGGCGGGGGCCGTTCGATGGGAGGCTATGGCGGGGGACACTCGATGTCGCGCCCGCAGACTTCACGCCCGCAAATGTCGCGACCGAACATGAGCCGGCCATCGATGAATCAGGCGTCGCGCCCCAGTGGAGGTGTGCGGCCGAATGTTGGCGCGCGGCCCGGTGGCGGCAACTTTCATCCTTCGGGGGGGCGGCCGAACTTCTCGCCGGGTGCTCGACCAGGAAGCGGCAACATCGCCAATCGACCGAGCGTGCGCCCGCCAAGTAACGTGGGGCCGACGACGCGCCCCTCGTTTCCTTCCGGTGGTCTGGCCAGCGCGAATCGACCAAACATTGGTAACCGTCCTGGCGGCGGCAACTTGCCGGGCACCGGCGGAAATCGGCCCAATATTGGCGGGAATCGCCCGACGACTTTGCCGGGCAACGTGGGACGACCGGGCGGTGGCAACCGACCCAGTATCCCTGGCAGCCGACCGGGTCAGCCGGGGGGCGGCAATCGACCGAGCATCCCGGGAAATCGGCCTGGAACGCCTGGCGACCGCCCTGGAATCGGCAACCTACCGGGACGCCCTGGCGGCGGCAATCGACCGAGCATCCCTGGCAATCGACCGGGCGTGCCCGGCGACCGTCCCGGCATTGGTAATCGACCGGGACGCCCTGGTGACCGGCCCGGCATCGGCGATCGGCCGAGCATTGGCGGAAACCGACCGGGACGACCAGGGGGGAACATCAATATCGGCAACGATGTGAACATTGGCGGTGGCAACATTGGCATCGGGAACATCGGTGGCGGCAATGTCGGAATTGGCAACCGGCCTGGCTGGGATCGACCCAATTGGAACAATCCCGGCTGGGGCTGGGGCGGCGGCTGGGGAGGGAATGGCTGGGCCGGCAACTGGCACAACCACTGCATCAATCCGCACTATGGTTGGTACAACGGCTGCTGGAACAACTATTGGGGGAGCAATTGGTATCGGCCGCTGGCGTGGGGAGCGGTGGGCTGGGGGCTAGGGTCCATGACCAGCGGCTGGGGGTATGGCGGAGGTTACTACAACCCGTACTACACCAGCGCGGTGGCGGCCAGTCCGGCTCCGTACGACTACTCGCAACCGATCGTCGTCAACACATATTCGTCCGACGTCAATAGCGGCGATGGTGGCGCGAGCGCGCCCATCGATTCGCCGCCGGCTGATCCGGCGGCAGCGCAGGCGACGAAGCTATTCGACGAGGGCCTGGCCCTGTTCAAGTCGGGCGACTATCGCGGTTCGCTGGCGAAGTTCGATGCGGCGCTGGCCAAATTGCCGGGCGATCCGGTGGTGCATGAGGTGCGCGCCTTGGCCTTGTTTGCGCTGGGTGACTACAAGCAGGCCGCGGCGGCGCTTAACTCGCTGCTATCGAGCGCGCCAGGGATGGACTGGACCACGATGAGCAGTCTGTATGGCAACACCGACGACTATCAGAAGCAGTTAGATAAGCTGCACGACTTTACCGAGGCGAACCCCAACGACTCAGCGGCGCACTTCGTGCTGGCGTATCACGCCTTGGTGTTGGGCGACAAGCAGTCGGCGATCGACGCGCTGAAGGTGGTGGTCGCGAATCAGCCAAAGGACGCCACTGCCAAGCGGATGCTCGACGCGCTCGCGCCGGCAAACGCTACGCCGAAACCCGCTACGCCCGCCGCGCCTGATGCGGCGCCAGCGCCGGAGATCGATTTGGTTGGCCTGTGGCGAGCCAAGGCCGACGGCACGCAGATCGACCTGAAGATCACGGAGGACTCGCAGTTTCAGTGGAAGGCCGCCACGGACGGCAAGCCGCCCGTGGAACTGAAGGGCACCTTGGCGTCGACCGCCGATGAGTTGGAATTTGCAAGCGAAGGGCAAGGTTCGATGGCCGGCGCCGTGAAGCCGCTGGGGCCGGACAAGTGGCAGTTCTCGCTCGCTGGCGCGCCGCCAACGGCGCCAGGGCTGACGTTTGAACGCGTGAAGAAATAGAGCAGCAGAGTTCGTAAGGAGATGCTGCGCACGCAGCGCAACGGTCAATCGCGTTGACCAGCAGCGCGCTGGCGTGGTTCGGAGGCATGGTGCGGCAGCGTGAATTGAGAGATCGCTCGCTTTTATCAGGGAGCGGCGGCGCTTTTCGAGCATGGCGCCACAAACGCGCGCTATGGGGGGTATAATCGACCGGCGCGCGGATTCGCGCGCCACGAACATGCTTCTGGCACTTTAGCCCACGAGACGTTTCATGCTTCGATATCGACTCTTGATTTGCCTGGTTGTCGGATGTCTTTTCGCCTCGCTAGCGCGGGCCGAATTCAAGGTCGGCGTGGGGAAGGAGCTGATCACTCCTGATCCGCTGTTGCCACTTTCTGGCGGTGTGGGAGCGGGGGCTCCGGCGACGAGCAAACAAGGCGATTTGCACGCCCGCGCGCTGGTGCTGGAGCAGGGGGACGTGCGCGTGGCGGTGGTGCAGCTTGACTTGTTGGGCTTTCCGGGGGTGCTTTGCGCGCGCGTCCACAAGCAGGTACCGCGGATCCCGGCCGACAACATCTTGATCGGCTCGACGCACACGCACAGCGCGCCCGACTGCTATGGCTTTCCGAGCCTGACTGGCAAACCGGGCGGCAACCTGAAGTACATGGACTATGTGTGCAACCAGGCGGCCAAGGCGATCAACGCGGCGATTGACCAACTGCAGCCGGCGCAATTGAAGATCGCCACCGGCAAAGCGGAAGGCAAGATCTCCTATAACTACTATGCGCCGGAGCTATTCGATCCGCGGATGAGCGTGATACAGGCAGTGACTCCAGAAGGCAAGACGATCTGCACGCTCGTCAATTACGCGATCCATCCCGAGGTGCTGGGCAACCGCCAAGGCATTCTCAGTCCCGATCTGGTGGGTCCCTTGTGCGACAAGCTAGAGGCCGACATGGGGGGGATGGGCATGTTTATGAACGGCGCGCAAGGGGGCATGATCACTGCCGATAATCGACTGTTGGACCAGCCCTCCGATCCCTTGAAGGCGCGCTGGCACGACGCCCGCACCTGGGAAGAGTGCTTGCGCATTGGTCACCTGATGGCGTCGGAGGCGCAGCGCATTGTGAAGGACGAAAAGCCGCAGGCTGATCCGGCGCTGTCGTGCCACGCGCTACAGGTGAAGTTTCCGGTCGACTCGCGACTGATGTGGATGATCTTAAAGGGCTCGCCGCTCAAGTATCCGCACAACGACGACAAGTCGATCAACTCGCGGATGAATCTGGTCAACATCGGCAATGCGCAGATCGTGACGATTCCTGGCGAGGCGCTGCCGAACATCGGCTACTACCTCAAGCGCAACATGAACGGCAAACACAACCTGCTGTTCGGTTTGACCAACGACGCCTTTGGGTACATTTTGACCAAGGTCGACTTCAAGAGTTTTGAGCGCTACGACTACGTTTCTGAGACGTCGCTGGGAGAGCGGACCGGCGAGATCTTGATCGAGAGCGCGCTGAAGCTGGTTCACGACTCGCCGCGACCCAGCCAATAAGGCGGCGCAAGGTAGTGGTCGCGCTGTAAAATCTTCGTCAAAGATCGGGCGGCGTACGGCATCACCCGGCGTGAGTGGCGGGCGCAACTGGATTGGCGCTTGCCGCGGCAGTATGCTGTTGTCGTCGAGGCGCGCCAGCCCGGCATTGTTCGGATTGCAACGAATGGGAGAGCAACCATGGTGAAAGCGCGAAGCGGCATCGCACGGCGTCAGTTTTTGAAATCGGCCGCGGCAGCGACAAGTGCTGCGCTGGTGGCGCCGACGATCATCCCGAGTTCGGCCCTGGGGCGCGATGGCGCCGTAGCGCCGAGCGAGCGCGTCGTGCTGGGCGGGATCGGCATTGGCAATCGCGGCACGTACGACCTGGGCTGCTTTCTGGAGCAGAAAGACGTGCAGTTCGCGGCGGTTTGCGACATCAAGGAGGAGCGCCGCGTCAAAGTTAAGGAGATGGCCGACAAGCAGTATGGCAATCAAAACTGCGCCATGTATCGCGACCTGCGCGAGCTATTGGACCGCAGCGACATCGACGCGGTGCTGATCGCGACGGGGCCCAACTGGCACGCCACGGCCGCCATGTTGGCCGCGAAGGCCGGCAAGGATATGTATTGCGAAAAACCTTGCACCAAGAACATTGCGCAAAGCCTGATCCTGGCAGAAACGATGCGCCGCACCGCCCGCGTTTTTCAGGCGGGCACGCAGCGGCGCAACCTGCCGCACTTCGCTTTCGCCTGCGAGTTGGCTCGGTCGGGCCGATTGGGCAAGCTCAAAAAGGTTTACGCGCACCCGGCGGGGATGCAAGCGCTGATGAGCGGTTGGTTGCCCGCGGAGCCCGAGCCGAGCCGAGAGGTGGTGGACTGGGATCTGTATCTTGGTCCCGCCGCGTGGAGACCCTTTAACGCCAAGCTGCTGGACGGCTTCAACTTTGAAAAGGGGGGCGGCTTGGTGGGGGGCGGCGTGCTGGAATGGGGATCGCACTGCGTCGACCTTTGCCAATGGGCGGTGGGAGACTGCCCGCCCCCGGTCGAATATAACGCGCCAAAAGATGGGCAACTGGTGGCGCGCTACGAGAATGGCGTGGAGTTGATCTTCCGCGAGACGGGTTGGATACCGCTGGGGTCTTGCCCGGTGCGATTTGAAGGGGAGACGGGCTGGGTGGAAGCGGGGGACAGCGGGAAGCTGGTTCTCAGCTCGCCGGAGCTATTGGCGGGGCGGACGGTCGAGGAGATCGGCGGCTACCCGGCGACATTCCACGTGCGCGATTTTCTCGACTGTGTGAAGACGCGCAGCCTGCCAAAGGGGAACGCCGACGCGGCCTGCAACGCGCACATCGCCTGCCACGCGGCGAACATCGCGCTCTATTTGGGTCGGCAGGTCAAGTACGACCTGGCGAAGAACGAATTCGTCGACGACGAACCGGCCAACCGTTTGCGTTCTGAGGCGCTGCGGGAGCCGTGGCGGCTGTAATAGTCTTCTTGGCGCAAAGCTTCGCGACACCTCCTCATTGTTCGAGATACGCAATTATGTTCATCAAACAATATGCTTTCCGCTGGTTCGTGATGGCCGCCTTGGTCTTTACCTTAGTCGCGCCAGCGGCCTGGGCCGAAGGGGGGCACAAAGTGTCGCCCGAGGAAGAAGCCAAGTTGCTGGCGATTTTGCGTTCCGACGCGCCGGCGGCCGACAAGGCAATTGCCTGCAAGCGGCTGGCGATCGACGGCTCCAGCGCAGCGGTTCCTGATTTGGCGAAGCTGCTGACCGACCTGGAGTTGGCGTCTTGGGCGCGTATCGCGTTGGAGGCGATTCCCGGCGCGGCGGCCGACGATGCGCTGCGGACAGCCAGCGACACTTTGCAAGGTAAGTTGCTGGTGGGCGTGATCAATTCGATTGGCGTGCGGCGCGATGCGGGCGCCGGCGAGCAATTGCGCGCCAGACTGACGGATAGCGACGCGCAGGTGGCGGCTGCGGCGGCGGTGGCGCTGGGTCGCATTGGCGACGCGGCGGCCATTGAGGCGCTGCGTGGCCAACTGGCTATCGAGCCGATGGCGGTGCGTTCGGCGGTGGCCGAAGGTTTGGTGCTGTGCGCCGAGCGATTGCAGGCCGATGGCAATGCGGCCATGGCGACGAAGATTTATGACGAAGTGCGCAAGGCCGACGTGCCAAAGCCAAGAGTGTCTGAGGCGACGCGCGGCGCGATCTTGGCACGCGGGCAAGATGGTATCCCGCTGCTCATGGAGCAACTGCAATCGCCTGATGAGGGGTTGTTTCAGGTGGCGCTCGGCACGGCTCGCGAGTTTGCTGGCGGCGAAGTTGATCGGGTGCTGGCCGATCAGGTTGCCCAGGCGACGCCCGAGCGTGGGGCGCTCATCTTGCAAGCGATGGCCGATCGACCCAAGACGATCGACTTGGCGCGCGTGCTACAGTTTGCGGCTTCCGGCTCCAAGCCAGTGCGCATCGCGGCGGTTGGCGCCTTGGGCCGCGTGGGGAACGAGTCATGCTTGGCGACGCTGTTGGACGCCGGGACTGACCCCGACGCCGAACTGGCGACGTCCGCCAACGCGGCGCTGGCCGCGCTGCCGGGCGAGAAAGTGAATGCTCAAATTGTGGCCTTGCTGCCAACTTCCGCCGGAGCCAAGTATCGGCTGCTGATCGACACCGTGGGGCAAAGGCGGATCGAAGCGACGCCGCTGTTGGTCAAAGCGCTCGAACACGCGGATGCGGCCACGCGAGCGGTGGCGTTGACCGCACTGGGAAAGACGGTCGGCGCCAAAGATTTGCCGGTTTTGATCGCGCAAGTGGTGGCGCCGGCGCATGCCGCAGACCGAGAGGTGGCCGAGCGAGCGCTTAAGGAGGCCAGTGTGCGGATGCCGGATCGAGAGGCGTGCGCCACGGAGCTGGCGGCTGCGGTGGATCGCGCATCGACGGCGGCGACAAAAGGGGCGGTGCTGGAGGTGCTGGCGGCCGTGGGGGGCGCCAAGGCGCTGGAGGCGGTCGGCGCGGCGGCCAAAAGCAGCGACCCGCAGTTGCAGGATGTCAGCACTCGCGCGCTCGGGGAATGGATGACGGAGGACGCCGCGCCGGTGCTACTCGATCTAGCGAAGACGATTGGTGAGGACAAGTACAAGGTGCGCGCGCTACGCGGCTACATCCGTATTGCGCGGCAGTTTGTCTTGCCCGAGGAGCAGCGCGTGGAGATGTGTCAGCAGGCGCTGGCGGTGGCGCAACAACCGGCGGAAAAGAAGCTGGTGCTTGACGTGCTCAAACGCTATCCGAGCGTTGCGACCTTGAAGATGGCCGTTGCCGCCATGCCGGACGCCGAGCTCAAGGCGGCGGCGACAGCGGCCACGCTGGCGATCGCGCAGAAGCTGGTGAAGAACCATGTGGATGTGAGCGAGATCTTGGCCGGCGCCGATTTTGAGCCGATGAAGGTGTCGATCGTCAAGGCGGAATACGGCGCCGATTCAACCTGGAAGGATGTGACCGAGGCATTGGTGAAGCAACTGGGCGACTCTCCGCTGGTGAAGCTGCCGGATGGCTACAACGCGTGCTTCGGCGGCGATCCGGCGCCGGGTGTAGCCAAGCAATTGAAGATTCAATACGAGATCAGCGGCAAGCCGGGCGAGGCGTCGTTTGCTGAGGACGCAGTGGTGTTGCTGCCGATGCCGAAGTGATGGTTGGGGAGCTGGGGAAGAAGAAGGAATCACCTCGATAGAAGTTAGTCGGGCAAATCAATTGAGCGGGGCGTTAGACTGTGGGACCGCAAGAGGATGATTTGATCGACGGTCAAAGAGTTTGTCGCGCACGAACCAGTCGCGAGCTTCCTCGTAGCGACGCATTGGCACACGAAACGCTCCATACGTCCGCGAACTGGGCTGGTCGTAGAAGACCACATATTCGCCGTCGTCGGTCAATAGGCGCACCTCGGTTATCACTTCGCCGTTGGAACGTGTGTCTGTGATGTCAATGCCGATCATGCGCCGCAAGGCTTTCTCCTCAAAAGTAAGATGCGGAGAATTGCCGACAGGTTCGATCGAATTCTGCTTGATCAGAGCGCAAGGCCAAGCGCAATCGGGTAGTACTGGCGATTGCTACGAATTACCTCACCAGACTGGAAGATCAAGCCGCTCTGGCTGCATATTGTCACGGGAAAAGTCGCACCGTAGAACAGACTGGTAATTAACACTTTCGGAGACCGCGTATGACGCATTACTTGGTCTATTGGAAGCCGCAAACAGTGATTGACCATGCCGACCAAGATTACGTAGGACACTCAGCAAGCGACCAATACGATCGCATTGCCACCGGCGACGTGCTATGGATCGTGTCAAGCGAGCGGCCAGGCGATTTGCTGCTGGTCGCGCGGCAGCGCGTGGACCGAGTTGTTAACCAGCAAGAAGCCGAGCGCGTGCTGCAAACCACGAAGCTTTGGCCGGCTCGCTTTCATGTACTCTCTGAGCCCGGTGAAAAGCCGATGATCGATATCTCACGATGGGCGCTGCAACTGCGTTTCGACGGCGTCGTCGATTCGCTGCCAGCAGATTTCACTGGGCAACATCTTCAGCGCATGCGCCGTCTCGATCGCGAGTCGGCCCAGTTGATGGAAGAGCTATGGGCCGATCGCCATAACGTAGTCGAGTAGGGGACGTCCTGGGCCGCGGGCAAGGTTAGAAGCGTACGTCACGTGTTGGTGGAACCGAAGCATGGTGGCCTCATATTTGTGGGCACAAATAGTCGCTCGACGCAGCTATTGCACGTAGTTTTACTGCCGGCGCATGCATTGGAAGGAAGGGACAGATACCCGAAAGAGGCGCATTAAGCAGCGCAGTTCATGCACGAAACGGTGGGGAGCGTGCAAGGGGCGGTCGATCCGCGCATAAAAAAACCCCGTGACGGCGGGGTTTTTGGCGTCGCGCGCCGACATGCGGCGACGGAGTGGAGGATAGGGGATTTGAACCCCTGACCTTCTGGCTGCCAGCCAGACGCTCTCCCAATTGAGCTAATCCCCCGAATGTTCGGTCAGAGTGAGTATCGTACAATTTTTGTCGTCGCGTGTCACGGGCAGCGCGGCGAACTTTGAAAGAATGCCATGAATCGCAAGACAACGCGCGACATGCGACCGGAAAAGCCGAGTTTTTGCCCGCTAACTTCAAGCCCGCCAAAGAGAAACGCCGCGGATCAATTGGCAGCGACGGTGCGCGATCAGTTTCCGCCGGGACTGTCGGCGCCGGCGCTACGGGCTTTGACGGCGGCTGGGCTGACCGGCTTGGATCAGCTTGCCCGAGTGACGGAAACAGAGGTGGCCAAGTTGCACGGGATGGGTCCCAAAGGTGTATCAACGCTGCGCGCGGCGCTGTGAAAGCGGGGAAAGTCGTTCAAAGTCTAGGCCAATGGCGGTGGACGGGCAGACTGCACGCGGCGCAATTGACACTGCCGCGCTGGCGCGGATAGTCTGAATCGGCTGTTCCGGCGATTCTGCGGCCGGAGTCCTATTGGGAACCGGATATGCTTTGCGCTGGTCGACGACGGTTGTGGTCGCTGACGCTGGTGGCGATGTATTTCGCCGCGAGCGCCGGGGGCGCGCTGTTTCACGACGCGCACAGCCACGGCTGCGGCGAGCAGTGCGACCTTGCCGGCCAGCGACACTCGCAACGGCCGGCGTGTGACCACCATCATGGCCACTCGCACCGGGCCAAGCACGACCATCAGCACGCGGGCCATGACCAGCACGGCGGCGAACAGCGCTCTGGCGGCGTTCCAGCCTCGCCCTTGCGGCCGCTGGAAGGATGCGCCGCTTGCCGACTTTTGGCTTCGCCGGCGCTGGCCACGATGTGGCAGCCTCTATTCGAGCCGGTGGCCACGGTCCAACCGCTGGAGCTTGCCGAGTTTCGTCTACCCGAGCTGGAACGGTTTGGCTCGTTTCGCTCGCGCGCTCCTCCCAGCGCTAGCTGAAGCGCGAGTCTCTGTTTGCCGACGGCGCATGTGCTGCGCTGGTTGTCGGCTTCTTAGCGATTGACGTCTGCCCGCGCGCCGTGCGCGTGGGAGGCGCATTGGGAGGAACGGTCATGTCACGCGTACATCGCGGTTTCACGCTCGTGGAGCTATTGGTGGTGATCGCCATCATCGGCATTTTGATCGCGCTGCTCTTGCCGGCGGTGCAAGCCGCGCGGGCCAGCGCCCGACAGGTTTCTTGTCGCAACAACCTGCGGCAGTTGGGAATTGCGCTGCACAACTACCATGGCGCGCTGGGGTCGTTGCCAGCCGGTTGGATTGGTGTGGAGGCGGCGACCGGCAAGCCAAGCCCGCAGGGAGAACCGGGATGGGGTTGGGGGGCGCTCTTGTTGCCGTATGTCGAGCAGGGGGCAGTGAGCCAATCGCTGATCCGGCGCGAGCGTCCGCTAATGGCGGCGATTCATGCGCGGGTTCGGGAGCTGCCGCTGCCGTTGTTTCGTTGTCCGGCGGATGTGGGGGAGCCAACCTTTGAGATGTTTGCGGCCCACGAGCATGAGGACGAGCACGATGATGAGCATGAACACGAGGGGGAGCCGTTGGCCGTGCTGGCGACTGCCAACTACGTGGGGACGTTTGGCACGCAGGACATTCATCCTTGCCTGGAGGTGGGGCCGGGAACGATCTGTCGCGCGGATGGCGTGTTCTTTCACAATAGCGGGATCCAGTTTCGTGACATTCGCGACGGGCTAAGCCAGACCTTCGCCGTTGGCGAGCGCTCGTCGCGGCTGATGCCATCGGCCTGGATCGGCGTGGCGCCGCACGGCGACCACTCGTTGATGCGAATCGTAGGGACCGCCGATCACGCGCCCAATCATCCGAGCGGTCATTTTGACGATTTCGGCAGTTACCACGCGGGGGGCTGCCACTTTGTGATGGGAGATGGCTCGGTGCAGCTCATCGCTGAAACGATCGACCTCAAGACGTATCAAGCGCTTGCGACGCGCGCTAGTGGGGATATAGTGGGCGAGTTCTGAGTCGAGATCCCGGGGGAAGAGATCCATCGTGGCTTTTCTCTCCCCTCGCCGTCCCAACGGAGGAGCCGCGCGTGCCGCAACCGATTCGCATAGGAGTGCTAGGCGCCGCGCGGGTGACGCAGCAGGCGTTGTACGCGCCGGCCAGGCACGTGCCGGGGGTGGCGGTGACGGCAATCGCGGCGCGCGACAGGCAGCGGGCAGAACAGCAAGCGCAGAAGCGAGGGGTGCCGCGGGTACACGACTCGTACCAGGCGCTATTGGCTGATCCGGAGATCGACGCGATATATATTCCGCTCCCCAACTCGCTGCACTGCGAATGGACGATTCGAGCGCTCGAGGCGGGCAAGCACGTGCTGTGTGAAAAGCCGATCGCCTGTAACGCCGAGGAGGCCCGGCAAATGGCGGCGGCGGCAGAGCGGACGGGGCGAGTGCTGATCGAAGCAATGCACTCGCGCTACCATCCACTGCACGATCGGGTTGCAGAGCTACTGCGAGAGGGGGTGGTGGGGGAAATTCGGCATGTCGAGGCGCATACTTGCTTTGTCATCGCCAATGGCAAGGATATTCGCTGGCAGTACGCAATGGGCGGCGGCGCGCTGATGGACCTGGGGGTTTATGGGATGTCGTGGGCCCGGTTTCTGGCGGGGGAGGAGCCGACAGTCCCTGCTGCGACCGTGAAGCTGGCGAGCCCGAATGTGGATCGCTGGATCGACGCGCGGCTTGCGTTTCCGAGCGGAGCGAGCGGGCGGATTCTGTGCTCGATGTGGGGCTGGCCCATCATGGACGGCCGCAGTTGGGTGGAAGGGACCGCGGGAAAGCTGGTGATCGACAACCCGACTGCGCCGCAACTGTTTTACAAGATTGAGTTGCAAGCGGGGGACAAGAAGACGCGCTACCAGGTGAAGAAGAGGCCGGGGACGTACGAGTTGCAACTTGCGGCCTTCGCGCGGGCGATACAGACGGGTGAAAAGCCGCGGACGGGCGCCGACTATTTCATTGCGAATATGGCGGCGATCGACGCGATTTACCGCGCGGCGGGCTTGTCGCCGCGCGGGATGCAGACAGCAGGCCGGTCGTAGCGGGCGCCGCAAGGAGTCACTCTATTCCGCGGCTTCCGCCTCGGCTTGAGTGGCGCTCGCGCCGCGTGGTTCCGTGCCGCCGCGCCAATATCCATAGCCCAACGTCGCCCAATCGGCGTAGCGTGTTTCGAGCGCCATGAGTTGCTCGTCCATCCATGCGGAGAACCCGAGAAAGACTGGCGCTCCTTTGGCGCTCCACTCGTGATAGGGATCGCTGACGAGTCCGCTGATTCCGCGAATTGGCTTGTGCTGGGTCATGGTCCGCCTCTTTCCTCTGCTCCGTCTCTCGCGCCAATGCCTCTCCAAGTTCGTCGATCTTGGCGAGCAAACCTTGTTCCTAGGCTTGCAAGCGAAAATTGGCAGTCGTTGTTACTCTCGCTCTCAAGCTATTAGTACGACGGAGGTAACGGCCAGTTGGTTCGCGCCGGAAAAAGTGGTTCATAGCGTGGTGCAAACTGACGCCGCTCGCCGCTCATGCGGACGCCCAACGACCAATCGAGATGGTTCGCTGAGTTGACCGCCGGTGGCTCCAGCAACGGACTCTTATTCGAGCCGGGCATCGATTTCGGCCTGGCGCCCCCAGGGGCCCGGCGTGGGATCGGCGACGCCGACCGTCTCGCGCACGGTCCAAAAGGGGCGTCCTTTGACGTTATCGTAGATGCGGCCCAAGTATTCGCCGCAGATGCCGAGGCAGAGCAATTGAACTCCGCCGATGAAGAGCACGCAAATGACAATGGAAGCGGTGCCGGGGACGGCATGCAGGCCCCAGAAGAATCCGGGAAACAAGCGGAGAAGCAAGGTGAACACGGCGCCGACGAAGGCCACAACGGAGACTAAGGCGCCGAATAATGTGGCCAACCGAAGCGGCACGATCGACGAGCTAAGAATGCCATCGATGGCCAAGCCGAACAGACGTTTGAAGTTGTATTTAGTGACCCCGGCGGCGCGGTGCTTCCGCTCGTACGGCAAGGGACATTGGCGAAAGCCGACCCAAGAGCGCAGACCGCGGAGGAACGGTTTGCGTTCAGGCATCCTTTTGAGAATCTCAACGACCCGACGATCCATGACGGAAAAGTCGCCGGCCTCGAGAGGGACTTCCATCTCGGCCAAGAAGGCGAGGATACGGTAGAAGGCATGATAGGCCGCGCGAAGCACCATCCCTTCTTTGCGCTGCTGGCGGACGCCGTAGATGACATCGAACCCGGCTTCCCAGCGGCGGAAGAATTGATCGAGAATCTCGGGGGGGTCTTGCAGGTCGGCATCGAGCACGGCGACCAGGTCGCCGTGCGTGGCGTGCAATCCGGCGCGGAGCGCGGTTTGGTGTCCAAAGTTGCGGCCAAAGCGAACGCACTTCCAGCGCGAGTCGCGCTCATGAAAAGCGAGCAGCAGATCCCATGTGCGATCGGTCGAGCCGTCGTCGACCAAAATCACTTCGTAGGGCGCGCCCCAGCCTTCGGCCACGGCGCTCAAGCGGCGGTACAGTTCGGGCAGCACCGCTTCTTCGTTACAGCACGGAATAACAACCGACACCAACGTATCGGGCCCAATGGCGCGGGCCTTAGCGTCGACGGTGCATTCGGTAGTGGCCATGACGTTGGCGGAGGAGAGGCGAAGAGCGCCCCGGCAGCGCGGGGCCATGCACGATTTTAACCAGCCGGCGAGCGCCGCGTAAAACCGGATTGACCGCTGGCCCGCGCCAATGGGGCAGTTGGGACCGGCATATTCGACACGACGGGCCCATTCGCATGTCTGGCGACGGGTGGTTAAGCTGCCGGAGAAGTCGAGGACTGGCAATTGGGCATGGCACGAGGAAATTTCATGCGCAGCAGCACACGACGCGAGTTTTTGGGGCAGGCCACGGCGACGCTGGCGAGCGTCGGTTGGTTGGCGCAGAACCAAGGCAAGGCTCAAGCGGCGGACGAACGGCCACGGCTCAAGGTGGCGGCCATCATCACCGAGTTCTCCTATCGCAGCCACGCGCATGTGATCTTGGAGAACTTTTTGAAGCCGTACCTGTTCAACGGCGAGTGGACCGACTCGGGCTGCGACGTGGTGGCGATGTATATCGACCAGTTTCCCGAGGGGCGAGATATGGCTCGGGGTGTGTCGGCCGAGTTTGGGATTCCGATCTATGCCACCATCGGCGAGGCGGTGCGCGCGGGAGGAAAAGAACTGGGGGTGGATGGCGTGCTGTCGATCGCCGAGCATGGCGATTATCCGCACAACGAGTTGGGGCAGCAGATGTATCCGCGGAAGCGGTTCTTCGACGAGATAGTGGCGGTGTATCGCCAGAGCGGACGCGTGGCGCCGCTATTCAACGACAAGCACTTGTCGTTTCGCTGGGACTGGGCGCGCGAGATGTACGACACGGCGCGCGAACTGAAGATTCCGCTCATGGCGGGCAGTTCCGTGCCGCTAGCCGAGCGACGTCCGCCGCAGGAATTGAAACCGGGCGAAAAGCTGGCGCGGGGCGTGTCGATTCACGGCGGCGGCCTGGAGTCGTATGACTTTCATGGCCTGGAAGTATTGCAATCGATGGTGGAGTCACGCGCCGGGGGCGAGCGGGGAGTCGAGTCGGTGCAATTGCTGGAAGGTGAGAAGTTGTGGCAGGCGGGGGCGGCGGGAGAGTGGCCGGTGGAACTGGCGCGCGCCGCGATGGTGGCGGAGCTGGGGGCGGAGGCGCCAGGCCTTAAGGAGATCGTGACGGCGCAGACAGGAGACGCCAACAAAGTTCATGGCATCCTGGCGTGCTACCGCGATGGCTTTCAAGGGACCGTGCTGGCGATTGGGGGGCAGAATCGTTGGAACTTCGCCTGCGAACGCGCCGGCAAGAGCGAACCGCTGGCCACCAGTTTTTATGTGGGGCCGTGGGTGAACCGCAATTTGTTCAAGGCGCTGTCGCACGCGATTCAGACGCACTTTCGACAGCGGCAGGCGCCGTTTCCGGTGGAACGGACTCTGCTCACCACCGGCATGGTCGACGCGGCGATGCACTCGCACCACGAAGCGGGCCGGGTGATTGAAACGCCGCACCTGGCGATCGAGTATCAGCCGGTCGATTTTCGCGCGATGCGCGAGATGGGCGCCACCTGGAAGCTGATCCCGGAGGGGACGCCCGAGCCGCCAGGGATCGACCCGGGTGGACGCCCGTGACGCGGCGAGATTAGTAGCCGCGTTCGGTGCGGATATCGTCGAAGCTGGCGAGGTGATAGTCGAGGCCGACGAAATCCAACACGCGGCAGAGGCCGCGCAGCGCCACGCCCATGCCATCGGGGCCGCTATAGCCGCCGAACTGGCCCCCTTGCTTGAGATGTGGTTCCAGATCGAGAAACACGCCGGGGATGCCACGGCGCTTGAGCTTCTTTTCGAGTTGGGGGACCATCTCGGCGAAGTCGCGAAGGATGGCGGCGTGGCCGCAATCGCCAACATCGGCGGGGACAAAGTCGCGGAGGACCGCCTCGTTGATGTGGCGTCCGGCTTGCTTGGCGGTCTTGGTCGACTTGGCTGGTTTGCTCGGAGTGGCGTGCTCGGCGCCGGTGGGCAGTTTGTAATCTTTGATGTGCATCCAGCCGAGGCCAGGTTTCATGGCCTGATATTGTTCAAAGACCTCGGCCGGGGTGTAGCCCTGACAAAGGATGTTGGCGGCGTCGAAGATGAGGAGCATTGCCGGATGATTCACCTGGCGGTAAATCTCGGCCAGGAGATGGCCGTTCTGGCCAACGAGATTAGCTTCTACCTCGAGGCCGAAGGTGAGGTCGGAGCGGTGGCAAGCCTCGGCGATCTGGCCGAGTTGTTCGACGGCTTGCGGCAAATGCTCTTGGGGATCGGCGCCCTTGGGGGGATAGAACGAAAAGCCGCGGATCAGCTTGGTCTCAAAGGCGTGGGCGATCTCGCAGGCCTTGGCGACGTTGCTCGCGAGATATTTTTTGAAGGGGATGTACTCGTTCTTGGTGCCGTCTTCGACATCTTGCAGCTTGACCTTGCCGATGGGCGAGCCAATGGTGGCGACGTTCACATCGAACGCGTCTTCCAGGTGTGCGATGTGACGAATCTCGGCCTTGGTGAGTTGCATCACGTTCTTGACGCCTTCGCCGGCGTCGATGAAGCGGATGCTGTAATAGTCGAGCCCGAGTGCCGCGAAGGCGGCGAACTGCTCGGCCGCTGTTTTGTGCGGGGAGGCTTCGTCGCCAAAACCGCTGAGAATGACGCGGGCACGATCAGTCATATTGGTGGCTCTTGTGTTGGCTAGCGCTGGCGCGACGAAACAAGACGAACGCCCGGCGTTCTGTGCGACGCCGGGCCGGATTAGCTTGGTCTTGCCCGCAGACTGTAACGCAGGCTCATTGTGGAGAGTTGGCAGGCGGGCCACAAGTGGCGGCGCGCGCAGCGGAGAATGAGCGGCGCGGGATGGGTATTGGCGATTTGGGCTTGCCGGCGCGCTCTACGAGGGGCTCCGGCCAAAATTCTTCGGCGGCGCGGCGAGCAGTGGCAATCACCAGATAAACGCTAAGGGGGAGGCAGATTACGATCCAGGCATTGGCGAGCGAAAGGAAGGACAGCGAAATGGACAATGCAAAGGCAAGCCCCATCAGGGCGGCAAAATAGACCACAAAAAACGCCAAGCAGACATGCAGAAAGTACAGGACGCATTGCGACAGCGACACGGTAATGCCAGCGATCGTCGCGCGGCTGACATGGATGACGGTGTAGATCATCGCTGGCAGCGTGAGGAGGGCGGCGGCGCCGAGTGGCCAGTCGATGGCGACGATCGCGAAGCAGATGCTCAGCGTTGTGAGCAGCACCAGCACGCCGGGGAGAGTGAGCACAAAGCGCGATGCAAGCGGTCGAGCGGGGCTCATAGCGCCATTGTGCCTTGTTTCGACCGCGTATGGAATGAAAAACGCCCACCGGAGTTGCCGGTGGGCGTGGTGAGGTTTGAATTTCTGCATCGCGGGCAGGCTATTGCTGCTCGCCGGTGGGCGCCGCAGCCGCGACCGGGGTTTCTTCGATGGTGGTTTTGCCTTCGAAGACGAGTTGCTTTTTGCCGGCCACTTCTTTGGCGTCGACCTGGATCAGATCCTTGCCTTCGAACTCGCCCTTGAGCAACTCCTCGGACAAGGGGTCTTCGACAAAGTTCTCGATCGCGCGGCGCAACGGACGGGCGCCGAAATCGGTGTTCGAGCCCTTCTTGATGAGGAACTGCTTGGCGGCGTCGGTGAGCTCCAGCTTGAGCCCGCGCTCGCCGAGGCGTTCGCGGACCTTCTTGAGCTCGATGTCGATGACGTCCTTGAGATCCTCCACGGTGAGGTGGCGGAAGACGATGATGTCGTCGACGCGGTTGATAAACTCGGGACGAAAGACCTTTTCGATTCGCTCGTTGACGCGTTCCTTCATGCTGTCGTAGGAGGCGTCGTCATCGGGGCGCTGGAAGCCGAAGGCGCTTTCGTTCTTGATGGCCTCGGCGCCGGCGTTGGTGGTCATGATGAGGATCGTGTTGCGGAAGTCGATGTTGCGGCCAAAGCTGTCGGTCAGCCGGCCTTCTTCCATCACTTGCAGCAACATGTTGAAAACGTCGGGATGGGCCTTTTCGATTTCGTCGAGCAGGACCACGGCGTAGGGGCGGCGGCGGATCTTCTCGGTGAGCTGACCGCCCTCCTCGAAGCCGACGTAGCCCGGCGGCGCGCCGATCAGGCGGCTGACGTTGTGCTTTTCCATGTACTCGCTCATGTCGATCTGAATGAGCGCGTCCTCGTCGCCAAACATGAAATCCGCCAGCGCCTTGGCAAGCAAGGTCTTACCGACGCCGGTGGGGCCGGCGAAGACAAAGACGCCGGTGGGGCGCTTGGGATCCTTGAGTCCGCTGCGGCTGCGGCGTACCGCCTTGGCGATCGACTTGATGGCCTCGTTCTGGCTAATGACCCGTTTGTGCAGCTCCTTCTCCATTTCCATGAGGCGCATCGAGTCCTCGGTGGACATGCGCGTGAGCGGGATGCCGGTCATCTTGGAGACGACCTCGGCGATCACTTCCTCATCGACCACGCCATCGGTCTCGCGCGACTTTTCGCGCCATTCGCGGGTAATCTGCTGCTTCTTTTTCTTGAGCTTGTCGGCCTGATCGCGGAGCGAGGCGGCGCGCTCGAAATCCTGGTTGGCGACTGCTTCTTCCTTCTCTTTGTTCAGCCGTTCCACCTCCTCGTCGATCTCCTTGAGATCGGGCGGGCGGGTCATCGAGCGGAGCCGGACGCGGGCGCCCGCCTCGTCGATGACGTCGATGGCCTTGTCTGGCAGGCAGCGACCGGTGATATAGCGACTGGAAAGCTCGACGGCGGAGGCCAAGGCGTCGTCGGTGATTTGCACTCGGTGGTGCGTTTCGTACCGGTCGCGGAGGCCCTTGAGAATTTCGACCGTCTCGGGCTTGCTGGAAGGCTCGACCATCACCACCTGAAAGCGGCGATCGAGCGCGCTGTCTTTTTCGATGTACTTTCGGTACTCGTCGAGCGTGGTGGCACCGATGCACTGGATTTCGCCGCGGGCCAAGGCGGGCTTGAGCACGTTGGAGGCGTCGATGGCGCCTTCGGCCCCGCCGGCGCCGACCAGCGTATGCAACTCGTCGATAAACAGGATGGTGTTCTTGGCGCGGCGCACCTCGTTCATCACCGCCTTGATGCGCTCTTCGAACTGGCCGCGATACTTGGTGCCGGCGACCATCATCGCCAGATCAAGCACCACAATGCGGCGCTCGGCCATGATCTCGGGCACGTTGCCATCGACCACGCGCTGGGCCAGGCCTTCGACGATAGCGGTCTTGCCGACGCCGGCTTCGCCGAGCAACACCGGATTGTTCTTGGTACGGCGGCAGAGAATCTGCACGGTGCGCTCGATTTCTTTTTCGCGGCCGATCACTGGATCGAGCTTGCTCTGGCGAGCCAGTTCGGTGAGGTCGCGGCCGAAGCTATCGAGCGCGGGAGTCTTGGATTTGCTGCTCTTGCCCGACTCGCCTTGCTGCTGGCCTCCCCCGGTGGTGGCGCCGGCGGGATTGCGCTCTGAGCCTTCGCCCCCTTCGATGCCGTGACCGAGCAGGTTGAGGACTTCCTCGCGGACATCTTCGAGCTTGAGGCCGAGATTCATGAGCACCTGGGCGGCGACCCCTTCTTGTTCGCGCAAGAGGCCAAGCAAGATGTGCTCGGTGCCGACATAGTTATGGCCGAGGTTGCGCGCCTCCTCCATGGCGTACTCGATCACCTTCTTGGCGCGTGGCGTTTGCGGCAGCTTGCCCATGGTGACCATGTCTGGTCCGCTTTGGACGAGCTTCTCGACTTCGAGTCGGATCTTGCGCAGATCGACATCAAGATTTTTCAAGACGTTGGCCGCGACCCCGCTCCCCTCCTTGATGAGGCCGAGCAGCACATGCTCGGTGCCAATGTATTCGTGATTGAACCGCTGCGCTTCTTGGTTGGCCAGTTGCATGACCTTCCGCGCACGGTCGGTGAAACGTTCGTACATCGCAGCTCTCCGTGGTTGCTTTCGCGCGAATTAGCGGATGGTTGTGGGGACTGCTCGCGGGAGGACGAGTCGACGTCCAATTCTACGGCAATCTAGCCTTCCACTACTTCGCAATGAGCGTACTATTTGTTCACTATCTGGTGAGGTTTCTGCCATCATTTCGTGTTGCACGGCTTACGCCAGTTCGATTGAGCGTTGCTCCCAAGCGTCCGGTGTCCGCCACAAGCGTACCGTATGGAGGTCATGCGGCGGACGCGGTGGCCGGTTTTTCCAAAGACAAGTCAGGCGCCGGCTGAGGTTCGTCGTCGTCATTGGCGGGAGAATCGTCGTTGGCTTCGCTGGCGCGCTCGGCAATGCGCCCGCGTTCTTGCGCGATTTCCCATTGCCATTTTACGGCAGACTCCATTCGCTCCAAGTGGCGCAATTCCACCGTTGCCTCGGTGACACGTCCCGTATGGCGATAGAGCGAGGCGAGAAGCAACCGCGATTCGACATCGCGCGGCTGCACGTCGATGATTTTGCGCAGCATTTGCTCGGCTTCGATCCAGTGGCCGCGCAGGTACGCGGTCTGCGCAGCGGCCAGAGGATCGGCGTCGGGTGGGGGCGCGGCGCCGCGAGGGAGTCGTTTTTGCCAACGGTAGGCCCAGATGCCAGATCCGGTCCAGCCAATTGCCAGTACGGCCAGGAACGATTGCCGGGCGGCGGAGGGCAGTATTTCATGCCAAATGAGGCTGACGGCGAGCCAATAATTGAGCGCGACGGCGAAGAGCATCGCCACCAGTAGCGCCACCCAGGAGCCGCGCAGCCAGAGCGGCGCCAGTCCTGGCCACAAACATAACCACGCTCGCGCGCCGCTCACGTCGGTAGGTATCCCATCCGTGGTCCGGCCCCAGGAAAGTTACAAGCGGGCGAATTCTAGCCCCCTGACTCAGCGGGATCAAGGCAAGTAAAATGCCAGCATAGAGTTACGCGGATTGTTTGAAATTTCCTTTCATGCGATCGACATTAACCCCTGCCGCCGAGCGCGCCACGACCGACGCTGGCCACTTCGGCAGCGTTGGCGATGCCGCCGGCGCGACAGCCGCACTGGTTCTGGGATTGCTCCATGAGACGGAGTGCCGTGCCGCGGAAATTTTGGCCGCAGCGGGTGTGACAGAGGAGCTAATGCGCGCGCGATGGCCGGCACTAACGGAGTCGGCCTTGGGGGCGTCGTTTGGCAATGCTCCCGTGGAGGGACTGCGGCGCGTGGTGCGCGCCGTGGAGGAAATGCTCGATGATTTTCCTCCTCCGTTGTCGCTGGGGACGGAGCATTTACTGCTGGGAGTGCTAGCAAACGGGGATGCGGTGGCCGACTGGCTCGCGGGATATGGCCTGCGGGTTGAACCACTGGTAGAGGAAATCCGCCAGCGCGAGGGGCGCGTGCTGGTCAACGACGAGCCAATTGAGGTCGAAGGCGAAACCGGCTGCACTTCACCCCCTGTGGCCGCAGTGGAGATTTTGCCGGCGGCGGCGACGGAAGAGGGGGTGCTACTGCGGATATTGGACGCGTCGGCCAATCGGGCGCGCGAGGGGCTGCGGGTGGTGGAAGACTATGTGCGTTTTGCGCTCGACGACGCGGCGCTGGCGCGCGAGTGCAAGCGGTTGCGTCACGAACTGGCGGTGGCGCTTGCCTACTTGCCAGCGGCGCTTTTGGCGGCGACGCGCGACACCGTGGGAGACGTGGGGACGACGATCAGCACCGCGAGCGAGATGCGGCGGTCGAACCTGGCTCACGTGGCGCTGGCGAGCCTGAAGCGGGCGCAAGAGGCGCTGCGCAGCCTGGAAGAATATGGCAAGCTGGTATCGGGGGAGTTGGCGGCAGGCTGCGAGCGGCTGCGCTACGCCAGCTACACGCTGGAAAAGCGGATCGCGTTGGTCGAAGACAGTCGCGCGCGGCTGGCGACGGCGCGGCTGTATGTGCTGATTGATGGCGGCCCGAGCATTGCCGACTTTGAGCGATTGACGCGGGAATTGATCGACGCCGGCGTGGACGTGCTGCAACTGCGCGACAAGGGGTTGGCCGATCGCGAGTTGCTCGCGCGGGGGCGGCTGTTGCGGCGAGTGACCGCAGGCACGCAGACGCTGTTTGTGATGAACGACCGCGCTGATCTGGCGCGATTGGCCGAAGCGGATGGGGTGCATGTGGGGCAGGAGGAACTGTCGGTTCGTGAAGTGCGGCGATTGGTGGGGGCGGGCTCTCTGGTGGGAGTGTCGACTCATTCGATTGAGCAGGCCCGCGAGGCGGTGTTTGCCGGCGCGAACTATATCGGAGTGGGTCCGACATTCGCCAGCGGGACCAAGTCGTTCAGCCGGTTCACGGGAGTTGAGCTCTTGCGGCAGGTGGCGGCGGAAATCCGCGTGCCAGCATTCGCCATTGGCGGCGTATCGCTGGAGAATTTGGACGAGGTGCTGGCCGCCGGATTGGAGCGAGTGGCGGTGAGCGGCGCGATCGTAAGGTCCAGCGATCCGGGGGCTTCGGCGCGAGAATTTCGCCGGCGGTTGACGTAGCATCGCGGCAGCGCTACCAGGGACGCGGCAATTGATCGTCGGGCAGAACCATGTTGAGCGGACTGCTGTCTGTCGCTATGTCACTGTTGGCTTGGTTGGCGGACACTTCATCGCCGCTGAAGAAAGGCAAATCGGCGAGGGGGGGCAACTCCAATGAGCCAGGATTGACTTGATGGCCAACCGGGTGATGTGGCGGGCGGCGTGGGGTGTCGAATGCGTCGAGCAGGTTGCCAGCGAGGTCGTAGACGCGTGTGTGGAGCCGATCGGCGTGGACCGCGACGATGCCGTAGTGAAGCTTGTCACCGGCGACGATCGCGGTGTGCTGGTTGGGCGCCGGGGGATCGTAAGTGTTGGGCGCGCCGCCGCCGCTGGTGACGTAGGTGACTTTGTCCAAAGGGCGCGTACGCTCGTAGTAGTGATTGTGGCCAGATAGGACGAGATTGGCATCGGATCCAGAGAGCGCGCTGTGCAGCCAGAGTTGTCGCCAGTACTTGTTGCCCCAGTCGCGCGGGCTGGCGGTGAAGACGGGCCGATGAATCGTGACGACGGTTGTGCCCGGATGATCGAATAGTTCGCGGCCGATAAATTTGCGCTGCACCGAGCCGGGGAGCAGCGACCGCTCGGAGTTGAGGACGAGAAAATTCAGGTCGCGGTGGCGGCAATGGTAGAAGGTGGCAGGGAGCCAGGGGAAGTGGCGGCGGAGGCGAATCTCGCCGTGATCGCTGTAGGCGGCAATGGCATCGTGATTGCCAATGGTGGGCAGCAGCCGCAGGCGATGCTGGCGCGCAAGATCGACAAACGATTGCCACTGCGCTTCGGACTCGGCCTGATCGACCATGTCGCCGAGATGCAAAACCAGTTCGACCTTGGCCTGAGCCAGTTTGGAGAATAGCTCATCGACGGCGCCGCTTTGTAGGCCTTGATGGGTGTCGCCGACAAACCCGAACGACCAAAGTGGGGCGCCTGCGGCCTTGTCGGAAGGGGAGGGGGAGGCCACTTCACCGATCGTGGGATGCACCACCATCCAGGCAAAGCCGCCAAACGCGGCCAAGCCGATCAGCAAGGCGATGAGGAGCAGGCGAAACAGTTTGCGCACAACAACATTCCCGGGCCGACGCGCGACGTCACCGATTGAGCAGGCTAACAGCTACTGTTGTCCGGACGCCAGATTGACCTTGCCCTCGGGCATAATGACCCGCGCCCAGAAGGGATGTTGGCGATCTCCGCGGGTGCGGACATCTTCGAGCATGATGGCCAGATCGGGGGTGATGGTGGCTCCGGCGCTGCGCAGCTTAGCGCCGTTGACGTTGATTTCGATGGGTTGATTGAGATCGATGAATTCCGGGGCGAGCCAGACGGTGACATGCTCGGCGCCGGTACGGACGAGAATGCCGTTGGTGGCGTTGACCTTGGCGTCGATCGGCATAGCGCGTTTGCCGCGCTGGGCGAAGTTGGCGGGATCGACGGAGCTAGTGGGGGGGAATTCGGCCAGTTCGACCCACCAATAGAAATTGTCGCTGTCGCGCATGCTGCGACATTCGAACTCGCGCGGGAAGAAGTTGCGTTTGTAGCGCGGCATCCAGTCGAAGATGCGCATGATCTCATCCAGAAAGTGCTCGTGGCCGCGACCGAGATACTCGACGTAGGTGAGATCGTAGCCGCGAATCATGTACTGTTGCAGGTCGTTGGCGTTTTGATCGAGCTTTTTGCCGTCGAGTTCGCCAGCAACCACGTAGAGCGGCATGTATTTGGCGTTGTCTTTGTAGAAATCGACGAACTTATCCGCCTGACCGACGATGGGGATGGCGCCGGCCCACAGATCAGGGTGGGCGAGGGCGATGTCCCAGGCGGCATCGCCCCCCATCGAGTGGCCGGAGAGATAGACGCGATCAGTGTCGATAGAAAAGCGGCGCGAGGCGTCGCGCAGGGCGCCCAAGACGGCGAAGTGCTCCTTTTCGCTGTAGCCGTATTGGCGCTGGCCGAGTTTGCCCCATTGGGGGGCGATGACAATGTAGCCGTAGCGCGAGGCCTGGCCGTGGCGGTGGCCTTGCTCGTCGAAGGCGCCGGCCCACCAATCGAGTTGCATGGCGGGGGTGCTGCCTCCGCCGTGCAGCGTGACCACCGCGGGATAACGGCGGTACGGGTCGTACTCTGGCGGCAGTTGGATCAGATAGGAGAACTCAGGCTCTTCCTTGGGGCCGGCGAAAGATATCTGGTACAGCCCTGCTTTGCCGTCGACTGGCTCGGGCAAGGGATAGGGAGGTTTCATGTTGGCGAGGACCAGGGCCACGGTGCGCGGGTCGGCGCCTTCCAGGGCGCGCAGCCCTTCGAGCAGTTCGTCGCGGCGGACCTTGGTGTCGGCCACCAGATATTCACTGGCGTAATTGCGCAGCGACAAGAGCGACTGCGCCACGGCCAGACTGTCGCTGGCGCCGCTGCTGCCGACGAGCCAACCGCTAACGGCGAGCGAGAGTTTTTGGACCGGCTCGAGCGCGGGATCGTCGGCCAGTTGCTGATATGCGCTGAAGCGATCGAGAGTGTTGAAATTGAGTTCGGCGGCGATTTCGGTTTGAACCCGCTCCAGCCGCTTTTTCAGATCGACATCGGTAATGGTTTGCAGATGATCGGCGAAGAGCTTGAGGACCGCCGCCCGCTGCGCCGCGCGCGCGTTGAGCGCCTCTTGCTTTTCGCGAACCTCCTGGAGAATTTCACCCGCGACCTCACCTGCGGGAAACCTTTCTGGAAAGACTTTGAGGAGCTGTGCGGTGGTTTGGTATTGGCCGGCCTGCTCGCGGAGGCGAATTTCGCTCAGCACCTGGCGGGCGGAGAGTTGCCGCAGCGATTGCATCACCGGTTTGATCTGCTCGGTGAAGTCGGGAAAGTCCTTGATGATGGCCTGCAGCTTGGCTTCGGCCTCGGGATAGCGCTCGCTTTGCAAATAGAAGCGGGCCACCTTGAGGCGATGATCGACCTTTTTGGGATCGATGCGTTTGGAGATAAGCTGGTCGATGATCTCGGCCGGGATCGACGCGGTCGAGACGCGCTGATCCCAGATGTGCTTGTAGCCTTCGAGCTTGGTCCATTGGGGAGTGATTTCGGTGATCTGTTGAATGACCACCACCTCTCCCTTGTCGGTCATGATTGTGAACTCGCGGCGGCCATACTCGTCGAAGGGGCCGATCTTGACCACGCTGCCAACATTCGACACCCGCGCGCCGGAGCGCGGCGTGCGCTGGGGAATGAGGAACTTCTCGACGATCTCGCCGTCGTCGGCCTCGCTCGTTTCTTTGACCAGACGCTTGGGGACGAAGGTGCGGCGCAGGTCGTCGTCGCACATGAGGATGAGGCGGGGGGCGGCGTCGTTGCCCTCCATCTTGCGCGGATCTTTGGACAGCGTGGCGATGGGGACGAACTTGCCAGCGAGCACGCGGCCATCTTCGAGCATAACCTTGGACGCGGCGGCTGGTCGCGCGGCGCAGCAGAGCGCGGTCGCGCAGAGCATTGCAAAGCAGATTCTCGTCGCCTTCTCCGTGTGCGGCATGCGTGTCTCCTCGGTTCGCTGTGCCCGCTGGGCCGCTTGCCGCGGCAGTCGTGGGGATACTAATACCTTAAGTCAAATTGAGCGGATGCGTTAAGGATTTTGCGCAAAGTATCTCGTTGTGCTTTCGCACTGGGCTTGCCGCGATCCTGGGTCAAATCGACAATGAGAAGCACATGATCGAGAACTTGGTCGCCCTATACGTGGTGTATTGTTGGGGGGCGATGCTCGTTTGGCTGTGCTTTCTGCACTGGCTGTTTCGTCGCCTGCGGTGCAAACATCCAACCTGTTACGAAGCAATTGGTTCTCCCAGCTTGTTCTGGAACAATTCAATGCGGAACAACTGGCTGTTCATGAAGTTTGTTTGGTCATCCAGGGCGGGCGACCTGGGAGACGTGGCGGTGGTTCGAGCCGTCCGATTCGTGCGAGTTTTTATAGTGGCGCATTTTCTGGTGTTCTTTGGTTTGTCGATCGCCTTAATTCTGTTCAGCCTGTGACCGCCAACCGCCTCATCGCGGCGGCATTGCCTTTTTGAACCTCACGGTCTGATTGAGCGGCGTTTGACAGTTTACGCCGGTCGCCGCAAAATCAGCCGGTTTGGCGATACCCCCTTGTCTCGGGAGATGTTGAGTTGAATTGGCGACGGCTACATAGCGCCGCATTGGCGCTCGCCTTGCTGATGCCGGCGGCAATCACACTATTAGTAGGGCTGGCCGCGCTACTGGTAGGGTTAGGCGACGCGCAGGGTGCGCGCTTCGCGAACGGGGTGGCGCTGGCGGCGGGAGCGGCCTGGACACTTGCGCTCATTGCACTGGTGGTGCTGGGGGCCATTCGCGCGGAACTGCAGTCGCAGTTGGAGCACGAAGGGATCGAACCTGGCGAGCGCGAGTTGTAGGCGAATGCGCTGCGGACGTCAGCGGAACGGAGCGAGGCGATGTCGGAGTTTGTCACCGTTGCCAAGGTGGGGAGCATCCCGGACGGCAAGGGGATTACGGTTGCGGTGGGAGAGCGGCTGATCGCCGTTTTTTACGCCGATGGCAAATACTCGGCGATCGACGATTTATGCCCGCACATGGGAGCATCGCTGGGCGCCGGGGAGGTGTACGACGGAGTGGTGGCCTGCCCTTGGCACGCGTGGCGGTTTCGGGTGTGCGACGGCACTTGGTGCGACAACCCGCGATTGAAGGTGAGCGCGTACGAGACGCGCGTGGAGGGGGACGAGATACAGGTGAAGGTCGTTCCGCCGCGCCAAGACGACGCGGCTGGCTAGTTGTCGACTTGATCGCTGTCGGGCTTGACGTCCGCCCCCGCCTCGGCGCTTTCTTTTTTCGATTCGGTGGGCGCGTCGGCCGGGTTGGTTTCGGCGGCGGGCGTACCGGGAAGAAGCAGGTTACAGGTGCTTGACACCTGCACTTCCTGGCGGCCGGTGGTGTTGTTGCTGGTGATGTCGATGGCCACGCGCTGCTTGATGTCGAGCGAGTAGAGCCGACCGGCCTGATTGTCGAAGAGTAGCTTGCCGTCGAGGTCCTGCTGGATAAGTTTGAGGGTGAGGTTTTCGAGCGGCTGGCCAGCCAGGGTCATTTCGCCCGCGATGCTGATGGCGTCGAGCGGGCGATCTTCGATGGTTTCCTTGCCAAGCAGCTTGTAGACGAGTTTGACCTGAAAGCCTTGGTTTTGCTTTTCGTCGGTCCAGGTCATTTCGGGCGAAACGGGATCGTGCGGCAGGGCCACCTTGGCGCCGCTGACCATCTCTTTGAGGCCATCTTCGGTGAAGCTGGCGGCCATCGCTTGTCCGGCGCCGCGATTGGCGATGAGCTTTTTGATTTGATCGGGAATGACCACGTCGCGAATTTCGCCTTCGGGAGTCATGGTGACGACAAGCTCGGCCTGCGAGATGGCGCGCAGCAGCGACTCGACGGCGGCAAGCTCGGGCTGCGGCGGATTTTTGGAGGCGGTGTCGACCTCGATGATGCCGCCGGGCAGGTCGTAGCGCACGATGATGTGATCGAATTTCATGGCGATTTCGGCGGCGCCGTCATCGGCCACGGTTTTGACGGTCCAGGTCTGATCGATGATCTGGCTGATCGACGACTTGACGCTTTGTGTACCAACCGTGGTGCGACTTTGAGTGTCTTGCACCATGTGATAGCGCAGCACGTCGCCGGTTGTGAACTTCCAGCGGAGCAGGTCTTGCGCGGCGCAGAGCGCCGGGGAAGCGATGCAGCACAAGGCAAAGCACACTGCCGCCAGTTGATGGAGAGACCGCATACGCCAACCCTTTTGAATGGTAACGCTGGGAACCAACGGCTTGATTATCACCAGATTGACGGCGGCGGTCTATCCAAGGCGGAAGTTGACTGCCGGCGCGACTGTCCGCTAATTAAGGATTTCGAGGTCTGGGTAATTGCGGCGCACAAAATAGAGGCGGAAGCCGCCGACACGGGTATCGCGCAGGTCGATTTGCGTGAGATTGGGAAGCGACTGGAGCAGCTCCAGTGCGTGATGCGTAACCGGCGCGCCGCGCAACGAGAGCCGTTCGAGAGCGGCAAAGACAAATAGCTCTTGCACTGCGGCATCGGTTACGGCGGCGCCAGAGAGATCGAGCACGCGCAGGCCGGCGAAAATAGGGCGATTAGCGACCAGCCACGCCAATTCGGCGTCCGTGACGCGCGGTCCGTTCCAGCGGACCTCGACCACAGTGTCGAGCACTTGGGCAAAGTCCTCGCCGATCTCGCGCACGAGCCAGTCTTGATGTTCTTCTCGAACGGTTCCACCGGCGCCGCGGATGCGCTCGAGGGCGGCTTCTTGCTCGACGTAGCGCTCGATCTGGGCACTGAGCCATTTGCGGCGGCCGGCGAGAAAATTAGCATACTGCGTGGCGCGCTCGAAGGCGGCTTGCAGCTCGAGAAAGTCCGACTGGCTGCCGCCAAGATCGGGATGCACGGAGCGCACCTTGGCGAGATAGGCTTGCTTCACGTCCTCGACGGTGCAAGGGAGCATGAGTCCCAACTTGATAATGAAGTCGGGGCGCCCATCGGGGCCGGCTTCGAAGTCTTCGGGATGCAGCGCTTCTGTCATGGGAGCCTAGTCTGTGCGGCGGGAAAACGGGACGCAAGGGAAAAGCTCGATCGGCGTTGGGCCCCTGGGAGGCGGGCGGTAAACTTTGAGGCGTTTGCCGGATGCGACGGCCCATTGGAACGGGAGACGAAGGTGCTCAGACCCACGATTGCGGAGGATACCGAGGCGTTGATCGCGCTGGCTGACGAGGTGGGGGTGTTCAAGCCGCTGGAGTTGACGGCCCTGCGCGAGGTGCTGGACGATTACCATGCCACCAACCGGGCGGCGGGGCATCGCTCGACCACGCTGGAAACCGCGACCGGGATTGAAGGGTTTGTCTATTTTGCCCCAGCGGCGATGACCGAGCGGACCTGGTATCTGTACTGGATTGCCGTGCGAAAGCGGCGTCACGCAGGCGGATTGGGTAGCGAACTACTTGCGCACTGCGAAGCAGAGATTCGCCGCGCTGGCGGCCGGTTGCTGTTGATCGAAACCTCTTCGCTGCCGCACTACGAGCCGGCGCGGCGGTTTTATCTGAAGCAGGGGTATGAGCGGCATGCCACGGTAGGCGATTTTTACGCCGACGGCGACGACCTGGTGGTGTTTCGCAAGCGGCTGGCCGAATGCGCGGCGGCCGCTAGTTGAGCGTGACCCGGCGGGATGCTATAAGCGCATTATTCACGTTTGGGGCTATGGGCGATCGCCGCATCGCGCCTTCTGGCTTCACAGGCTCAATCACGCCGCGCGACGATGGGACTAGTCACACTGCAGGTGCTCGATGGCGCCGATCGAGGCCGCATCTTCGAGAATTTGCAAACCTCGGTGACGATTGGTCGCGAGGAGGGGAACTCGGTTCAGCTCAATGACGAGCGGGTGAGCCGGTTTCATCTGAAGATTCAAGAAGACCAGAGCCAGTTTGTGCTCACCGACCTGGAGAGCACAAACGGCACCAAGGTGAACGGCGAAGATGTGCACCTGCGGATCTTGCGCTACGGCGACGTGGTGGCCATTGGCCGCTCGGTGTTGCTGTTCGGCTCGCGCGATCAAATCGCCGAGCGCCTGGCCAGCCTGCGCGGCGCTGAGCCGCGGCCCCCGGCCGACGCTAATGCAGACGACTCGCGAGTGGGCAAGCCCGACAGCGGGGCGTCGCTCGATTTTGAGATCAACTGGGGACATGAGCTCGCGGAGCAGTCGACGCTACACACGATGATGCCCCCCGAGTTGCCATCGCGACTTTCGCCGGCGCAGGCGGCGCAGGTGGCGGAACTGCTCGAGTACCTGCATGTGCGGATTCGCGATCTGCTGGCGAGCGTGCGGATGGAAGAGGGTTCCGACGTGGTGCGGCTGGGGTTGCGTCAGTGGCAGAACCTGCTCGATCTGCAAGCGCGGTTGGCGATTTACCTGCGCGAGATCAGCGAGCCGAAATCGGAGTGACGCGCCGCGATCAGGGCGCTTGGCCGCCGCCCCAGAGGGGCGCCGCCAGCTCTTTGCTCCAGGCCTGCCAGCGGATCTTTAGCTCTTGAACCGTGTCGGGTTCGTTGGCTGCCAAGTCGTGGGCCTCGCCGATGTCGCTGGCCAGATTGTAAAGCTTGTAGTCGGTGACCCGGCGCGGCGCGTCGATCGCCTCGGCGCTGGTGTCGTAGCGGACCAGCTTCCAGTCGCCGCGCCGGATGGCCATTTGCTTTCCCAGTCGCCAATAGAGGGTGTCGTGCGGGGCGCCTGATTGTTGATCTTGGAAATATGGCAATAGGTTGACGCCGTCGAGGCGCCAATCGGCCTGGGGCGCGACGCCGGCCGCGGCGAGCGCCGTGGGAAGAATGTCGAGCTGGATCACCGGCATTTCGTAAATCTTGCCGGCAGGGAGAACGCCTTTCCAAGCCGCGACAAACGGGACGCGGATGCCCCCTTCGAGCGTGGTGCGTTTGGAGCCACGTAGGGGGGCGTTGCTGGCGCCGTTGACCGTGGTGCCGCGCATCACCGGTCCGCCGTTGTCGCTCAAATAGAAGATCAGCGTATTTTCTTCGAGGTTGGCCGTACGCAGTTTGTTGACGACCTTGCCGACCGCCTCGTCCATGGCGGTGAGCATGGCGGCATAGGCGCGGCGTTTGGGGTCGGCGATCTTCTCGAAGCGGGCCAGTCGATCGTCGGTGGCCTGAAGTGGCGTATGCACGGCGTTGAACGCCAGATACAGGAAGAACGGCCGCTGGTGGTGGCGGCGCACGAAGTCGGCGGCTTCACGGCCCAATGCGTCGGTCAGGTACTCGCGCTCTTCGACCACCTGATTGCCGCGATAGATAGGCGCGCCCTCGCCCGGTTCATAGGGGTGCGCGCCGGCAAGAAAGCCGAAGAACTCATCAAAGCCGCGCTGGGGTGGACGATGCGCCTCGGCTTCGCCGAGATGCCACTTGCCGACGAGGCCAGTGACATAGCCGGCATCGCGCAGGCGATTGGCGATGGTGGTTTCTGAGAGGGGGAGGCCGAACTGGCCTTCGTTGCGCCGACCGCCGGGATTGAACTCGTGACCGAAGCGCTGTTGATAGCGGCCGGTGAGCAGGCCAGCGCGGGTGGGACTGCAATAGGGGCCAGAGACATAGCCGTTGGTGCATCGGACGCCCGCGGCGGCGAGCGCATCGATGTGCGGCGTGGGGATTTCGCGCTCGCGTGGGATGAGGGTGTCGGCGTAGCCCAGATCGTCGGCCAGGATAACGACGATGTTGGGCTGGCGTGGCATGTCGGCTGCGTAGTTAGAGACTGCCGGCCAAAGACAGGCGACGCTGTACAGACCGGCCGTGAGCAAGGCGGCGGCACACCGATTGCGGGCAGAGAGGAGACGGAGATTCTTTGCCGGGCGGACGAACCGAAGAAGGCGCGGCATCGTAACTTCCTGTTGGTTCTTAGCGCTGGGTGACGACACTTGGCGCGATTGACCCTACCAACTAGCTGGTTGCAACGCTAGCAAACGGCGGAGCTAGTCAGCAATGACCAGCGCGCGAAACTATGCCGGTCGCAAGCCCTGTACGGTCCGCCAGCCCAAAACAGGTGATTTTGTGCTGGAAATTGACGTCAGTTGGCTCCAGAGGCAGGGCTATACTTCGACAGGACGTTGCGCTACTTCCGCCTGCGCTTTTCGGTCGAGGCCCTTATTGATGTCCCAGCCAATTCGTTGGTTGATGGTGTTTTTGATATTGGCGTTGGCCGCGCCCACGGCCTGGGGCGCCGAAACGCCGCCGCCGATTGGCCCTCCGCCGGGCGACTTGCATCCCAAGCCAGGGGAACATTCGCTCGATCCATTGATTCGCTGGGGTAAAGCCAGTTTGCCCAAGTTGCGCGCGCTGCGCGACTACGAATGCCGGATGATCCGCCGCGAGTTTGTCGGCGGACGGCTCCGCCCGCATGAACAGTTCACGCTTAAGGTGCGGCATGAACCATTGAGTTTCTACACGGGCAAGTTGAATCGCGCCGGCAAACTGGTTGAAGAGGCGATTTACGTCGAAGGACAAAACGACGGCATGGTGATGGCGCACACCGATCGGTACCGCTTCATGGGGACCATGTCGCTGTACCCCGATTCGCGGCGGATCATGCGCGACAATCGGCACCCGATCACGTCGGCGGGGTTGGTGAGTCTGGTGGAGCAACTCATCTCTGGCGCCGAGGCCGACATGCGGTTGGGCGCGTGCGATGTGAAGGTCTACGACGACGCTAAGATCGAGTCGCGAACTTGCATTGCCCTGGTAGCCAGCCACCAGGAGCAGGAGGAAGGACAGTGGTTTAAGGAGGTTCGCGTGTTCATCGATCGGGAACTGAACGTGCCAGTGCGGTACGAACTGTACGGCTGGCCGAACACGCCGGGCGACAAGCCGGTGCCGTTGGAAGAATACACGTTTCTTGACTTGCGGGTGAACCAGGGGCTCGCGGATCGCGATTTTGACGTGGCGAACAGCGCGTACGCGTTTCCGCCATTGTTCGAGGCGCCGAGCGTAAGCTTTGCCAGCGACGCATCGCAGACGGGCCGCCGCTTTGCGCCGATCGACGACGCGCATCCGCTGCGGCCGGTGCTCGAGATGCTGGAGCGATCGACGGAGCGGTTGGCGCAGGCCGACGATTACACGGCGCTGTACACCAAGCGCGAGCGGATCGACGGTCGACTAGCCGATCACGAATACATGATGCTGAAGGTGCGGCAAGTGCCCTTCAGTTTGTATGTGAATTGCCTGGGGCCGACGCTGCCGCGTGGGCAGGAGGTGATCTTTGTCGAAGGGCGCAATGCGGGGCAGCTATTGGTGCATCGGGGGGATCGTTCGGCGGCGCAGCCGCAACTTTTGGTGCCCCCTACCGCGCCGGCGGCCATGGCGGGGGGCCGCTCGTTCGCCGAGTTAGGGCTGCGGCGACTGGCGGACTCGATGTCGACACTTTTGATGCACGAGACGAAGTTCGCCGAGTGCGACGTTTACTATATGGCGGGGGCGCGGATCGACAATCGACGGGCGACGTGCGTGGTGATCTCGCATCCGCGTCCGCGGCGCAGTTTCCGCTATCATCAGATGCGGTTGTACTTTGACGACGATCTGGGATTATGCACTCGGCTGGAAACGTTTGCCTGGCCCGCCAAGGTGGGCGGGGCGCCGGCTCTGCAAGAGGAGCACACCTTTCGGCAGATTCGGCTCGACACGGGGACGAGCGAGGATGATTTTGACCCGCGCAATCCCGATTACGGCTTTCTTACGGCGGCCAATCCGTAGTCGTATTTCGCCCCTTTCCTATGTGGCCGGGCAGCGGTCAGGCCGTTCGATAGGGGCGCCAGACCGTGCAGCTTGAAGTGCTCTACGAGGACAACCATTTGCTGGCGGTCAACAAGCCGGCCGGATTGGCGACGATGGGAGCGAGCGCCGGCACGCCAAGTTTGTGGGAGGCGGCCAAGGCGCACCTCAAGCAGCGCTATCAAAAACCGGGCAATGTCTACTTAGGGGTAGTCATGCGGCTCGACGCTGTGGCCAGTGGCGTTGTTCTGTTTGCGCGAACTTCGAAGGCGGCGGCGCGGTTGTCGGAGCAGTTTCGCACTCGCGCGGTGACGAAGGAGTATTGGGCGCTTGTCGAGGGGACGCCTGCCACCAAGAGGGAGTGCGTTGACTGGCTGGTGAAGAACGAGCAGCGACAGCGGATCGAGTTGGCGCGTGCTGGTCAGTCGGGAGCGCGTGAGGCGCGTTTGAACTACCTCTTGCGTGAACTACTGCCGCGCGGGGCGTGGCTGGAGGTTGAACTGCTGACGGGTCGCAAGCATCAGATTCGCGTTCAATTGGCCAGCCGAGGACATCCGATCTTGGGAGATCGCAAGTACGGCGCGCGGAGCCAGTTTGCGGCTGGCATCGCGTTGCACGCGCGGCGATTAGTCGTGTCGCATCCGGTGCAAAAGGAAACGATTGAACTGATTGCGCCACTGCCGCCTACCTGGCGGGGCCTGGGGACAAGCGATCAATAAGCGAGGACCCTTGGGTAAATTGTTCACGCGCCTCGGTACGCCGAGTACGTCAAAATGGCCGATTGCATTGCGATTTTGTCATCGCGGCTGCAGAAGCTCGCAGCCTGTTGAATACTTAAGCTGGTTGATAGACTGATTGAATTGACTGAGTCGTTCCATCGACGAGGAGAACCAGCCTGATGCACGCGTTTCATGGCGTCATTCCCCCGATCATCACTCCCTTTGACACGGCCGGCCGCATCCATGAAGAGGCCTTGGCCCGCTTGATCGATTGGTACGCTGCCGCCGGCTGCCAAGGGCTGTGGGTCTGCGGTGGAACTGGAGAGGGTGTGACGCTCACCAACCACGAGCGTTTGCGGATGGTGGAGTTGACGCGCGAGCACGCGCGCGGCCGTCTCAAGGTGATCTTTCATGTCGCCGCCACAACCACCGCCGACGCGGTGGAGGCCGCGCGGCACTGCCAGCAAGTGGGGGTCGAGGCGATTTGCAGCGTACCGCCGTTCTTTTATGGCAAGGGGGAGCGCGAGATCGTCGATTATTATCGGGCGCTGGCCGACGAGACCGACCGGCCGATCTTTTTGTACAACCTGCCCGACGCCAGCGGCGTGCCGTTGACGTTGCCGCTGGTGCAAGCGATCGTGGACGCCGTGCCGAGCGTGATCGGTATCAAGCAGTCGGCCGGCGTGGTGGACTACGTGCATCAGCTATTGCGTTGGAATCCGGACTTTAACGTGATTATTGGCCGCGGCGAAACGGAGTTGGCCGCATTGACTCTGGGGGCCAGCGGCGTAGTGTGCGCCAGCGTGTGTCTGGCGCCGGAACGGTTTGTGGAAGTGTATCGCGCGTTTGAAGCTGGTGATTTGCGACGCGCGATGGACGCGCAGCGTGAGGCGTCGAGGGTGAAGGAAATTTACGAGAAGTTTCCGGTGATCGCCTCGACCAAATGGCTCAACGGCGTGCAGATTGGACTCGATTGCGGGCCGGTGCGTCCGCCGCTGGGGGCGCTCTTGCCGGGCAGCGAATCGCGACTGCGGGCCTTGGCGGACGAGCTAGGGGTGCTCGATCATTCGCCGGCACGCTATCACGACGAGGTGGCGGTGACGGTGAAGCCGCGGTAGCAATATTTCAGGCCAAGATCCCTTGGATGACTTTGCCATGCACGTCGGTCAGGCGTCGGTCGACGCCGTTATGGCGAAACGTCAGGCGCGTGTGATCGATGCCCAATAGGTGTAGCACGGTGGCGTGCAGGTCGTAGCAGTAGATCGGTTCTTCGACGGCGCGGAACGACCACTCGTCGCTGGCGCCGAAGGTTGCGCCGCCGCGGAAGCCGCCGCCGGCCACCCAACTGGTAAAGGCGTCGGGATTGTGGTCGCGCCCCTTGCTGCCTTGGCTGCACGGCATGCGGCCAAACTCGGTGGTCCAGATCACGATGGTGTCGTCGAGCATGCCGCGCGCCCGCAGATCGTGGACCAACGCGGCGGCGGGTTGATCCATGCCGCGGGCCATGTCGGCATGGTCGCGGGCCAGGTCTTCGTGGCTATCCCAATTGCGGCGCGGGAAGCCATTGTCGGCGCCGCTCCATACCTGCACAAAGCGCACGCCGCGCTCGAGCAGTCGGCGGGCAATGAGGCAATTGCGGCCAAAATCTTGTGTCTCCGATTGGTCGACGCCGTAGAGCTTGAGCGTTGCGGCGGTTTCGCCCTTGAGGTCGAGCACGTCGGGCGCGCTGAGTTGCAAGCGGGCCGCCAATTCGTAGGAAGCGATGCGGGCTTCGAGGCGCGTGTCGCCAGGCCGGTTGGCGAGGTGCGCGGCGTTCAGGCGGGCCAGCAAGGCGCGACTGTCGGTTTCGCCGGCGGGGGTGATGGTCGAATCTTCGGGCGGAAACAGGTTGAAGATGGGGTTCTCGGCGCCCGTGCGGATCATCGTGCCTTGCTGCGCGGCGGGCAAGAAGCCGGCGCCCCAATTGGCGGGGCCATTAGGAGCGAAGCCGCGCGAGTCGGGCAGCGCGACGAATGTGGGCAAATTGTCGTTCAGGCTGCCAAGCCCGTAGCTCACCCAGCTACCGATGCTGGGGAATCCTGGCAGGACGAAGCCAGTGGATTGCATGAAGGTGGCGGGACCGTGGACCGCGCTCTTGCTTTGCATCGACGGCAAGAAGGTCAGTTCGTCGACGCAGGTGGCCAAGTGCGGCACAAGGTCGCTCATCCATTTTCCGCAGGCCCCATATTGGTTCCAGGCCCAGGGGCTGGCCATGACGGCGCCCGGCTCACTTTGGAACAGTTCGATCTTGCCGCCGGGATTGAAGGGTTGTCCGTGGCGTTCGATGAGCAGCGGCTTGTAGTCGAAGGTGTCGCACTGACTGGCGGCGCCCGACATGAAGAGTTGCACCACGCGCTGGGCCTTGGCGGGATGGTGCAGACCGCCATTGAGAACGGCGCGCTGTGGGGTGGCGGCAGGTTGGTCGGCGGCGACGGCGCCTTCTTGCGTCAACAAAGACGACAGGGCTAGGCCGCCAAAGCCGGCCCCCGCGTGCTGGAGAAACGCGCGTCTCGAAAGCGTAGTTTGCATGGCGCGTCAGTCGATAAAGACAAATTCGTTGGTGTTCCAGAGCAATCGGCAGACGCTGGCAAGCCCGTGTTGCGACGCGTGTGCCGCCAGTTGGGCGCGCTCGGCGCCAGTTGGTTTTCGCGCCAGGCAGAGGAGCATGGCATGGTCGAGGCGCGCGTCGAGATCGGCATGTTCGCGAGTCAGTCGATCGGCCATGTGATGTGATTGGCGAATAACGAATTCGTCGTTCAAGGTGGCGAGCGCTTGAAGGGCGGTGATGGTGGTTGTCCGCACGGGCGCGGCGACTGAGGGATCGGGGCAGTCGAGCGACTCCAGCCACGGATTCGGGACGCTGCGGGTGATGAAACGGTAGATCGAGCGACGCCACACCGCAGGCGAATCGAACGACGCGGGGTCGTAACGCGGGCTGTGGTCGTCTTTGAAATGGAACAGTTCGAAACCGGGTCCACCTATGGTTAGATCGAGTTTGCCGCTGGTTGCCAGGATCGAGTCGCGGATTTCCTCGGCCTCCAGGCGGCGGCGATTCATGCGCCAGAGGCTCTGGTTGCCGGCATCTCGGGCGGCGGCGAAGTCGTCGTGCCGCACGGTCTGCCGCCAGGCGGCGCTGGTGACAATGAGGCGGTGCAGCGACTTGAGCGATTGTCCCCCGTCGCGAAACTCGACGGCGAGCCAATCGAGCAGTTCGGGGTGAGTGGGTTCGGCGCCGTTGCGGCCGAAGTCACTGGGGGTTTCGACCAGTCCACGGCCAAAGTGGTAGTGCCAGACACGATTGACGATCGACCGCCAAGTGAGCACGTTGTCGCGATGTGTGAGCCAGTGGGCGAGTTGGTGGCGGCGCGCTTTCTCGTCGTCGCCCGTAGAGGCGGGAAAAACGCTTTCAAGCTGAGGCAGGCAGGCCAGCGCACCGGGACCGACTTCAGCGCCGGGGGAATCGACGTTGCCGCGAGCGAGCAGATGAATGGGACGTGGTGCGTGCGATTGGACGGCGTACACCCGTTGTGGGCTGGGAAGCGCGGCCAACTCGGCGGTCAGCCGTTTGACTTCGGCCTTGGCGGTTGCTCGCGCTTGGTCAAGCTCGCGAGTGACCAGTTCCGCATGACGCGCGGTGCGCTCGGCGCGCAGTTCGGCGAGGCGCAATCTGGTTTGATGACGTAGCGCTAGCGCGGCGGTTCGCTCGCCATCGAGTTCGGCCAGCGGTCGGCGACTATCGTGTTGATCGACCAAGGCCGCCATGTTCCAGCGGCCCGCTTCGATGCTGTCAAACGCTGTGACGGTGGCGCCGCTTGCCGCATTCTGCCCGGCCGATTCGACTTGCAGTTCGGCGAGCGCAAAGACGTAGTCGTCTGTCCGCTGCCAAAGCCGGGTGGCGGTGACGCGTACAAACCGCGCGCGGCGACCCGTCAGATAGATGGTGTAAGGGTCGGACGCTGGGTTGGCGACATCTGCGGCGGACTGATCATCGACGAGAACGGCCTGGTGAAAATCGGGATCGTCGGACAGTGCGACTTGGAAGCGGACAGGGAAACCGAAGCCGGGGGAATCTGGAAAGTCGGTCGGCCGGGCGGGAATGAGTCGGATGGCGTCGATCGGACGCTCGCGGCTCAGATCGATCTGGACCCACTTCACGACATCGGCGCTGGGCGCGATGACGCTATGGTAACCGTTGGTGGCGCTGGTTTGTTCGGCAGCGGCCGAGGCGAGTGGATCAGGGGCGGCGCTTTGTTGTTGCTGGAGGCTGATAATTTGTTTGTCGAGCGCATCGAGTGGCGCGCTGGTCAACTGTTGGATTTGCGACTCGATCTCTGCCAGCCGCTTAGTCGCTTGATCGCGCAATTGAGTAAGCTGCGCGCGGCGGGCGGTAGCGGCACGATCTTCGTATGCGACATCTTGACGGTCGACGCCGGCGAACACTGCCTGCAGGCGGTAGTAGTCGAGTTGCGAGATGGGATCGAAGGCGTGATCGTGACAGCGCGCGCAGTGCGCGGTCATGCTGGTGAAGGTCGAGATGGTGTTGGCGACCATGTCGTCGCGATCGAGCGCGCGGGTCTTTGCTTTTTCGCTGGTTCCTTCGCGCAGCTCGACATGGCCGACAAAGTCCCAAGGCCCGGCGGCAATAAAGCCAGTGGCGATCAGTGCTTGCGGGTCGTCCGGCGCGAGGGCGTCGCCCGCCACTTGCTGCTCGACAAAGCGAGCGTACGGCAGGTCGTCGTTGAAGGCGCGGATGACGTAGTCGCGATAGGGCCAGGCATGGTCACGTCGCTTGTCTTTGTCGTAGCCGTGCGTATCGCCGTAGTGGACTACATCCAACCAATGGCGTGCCCAGCGTTCGCCGTAACGGGGCGAAGCGAGCAGACGATTGACCAACCGCTGGTAGGCGTCGGCTGCGGGGTCGTTGACGAAATCGGCTAATTCCTCGGGTGTGGGGGGGAGGCCGTGCAGGTCGTAGGTAAGCCGCCGAATGATGGTGGCGCGATCGGCCTGGGGGCCTTGCTTCAGCCCATGCTGGCGCAGTTTGGCGCCAACAAAGGCGTCGATCGGGTGACATGGCTGGCGGTTGTCGGCGGGAGTTTTGGGAAGCTCGGGGCGTGAGAGGGGGGTGAGCGACCACCACGGCTTTCCTCCCCGTTTGTCTTGCAGGACTAGGTCTTTGGGCCAGTTGGCTCCGGCGCGGATCCATTCGCGGATTATCGCGATCTCTGTTGGGGGCAAGCGATCGCCGTCTTGCGGCATGGCAGGTTCATCCCCCTCGATCATTTGGACCAAGAGGCTGGCATCGGGGTCGCCAGGTACGACCGCAGGTCCGCTGTCGCCGCCGCGCAGGGCGCCAGCGGCGTGATCGAGTGCCAGGCCGCCACGCGCCGCAACGCCGCGGTGGCAGCCAACGCAAGCCCGTTCGAGCAGTGGCGCAACTTGATCCGCAAAGAATCGCTCGCGCGCATCGCTAGCGAGCGCGATCTGAGGGACAAGCGAGAAGGCGAACAGCAATGTGATGGCAACGCGCATGTCGCGGTAAATCGCGTGATGAGGAGATGCGGAGGGCCGCTGGCCAGAATACCGAGGCGGCGAACGTGGGACAAACTCGCACGGCCCGCGCTTCGATGCGATCGCGCTTTGGTCTATAACGAAGTGAATCCCACCTTTTTCGGAGCCCCTTGAATGTCGGATCGCCCAGTTCTCACGGCTATCAGGGTTGTCGACTTGATCTCGTTGGGATTGATTGGCTGGGGGATTTTTCACGCCATCGGAGCGTATCGCCACAACCAGAATCCGCTCAGAGCCGTGGTGGTGGTCGTCTTCATGTTGGCGTTCGTCGCCTGTTGGCGGCTGCTGCTCTTATCGCGCCGGGATCGAGGGGCACGGGACGACGCCGATTCTCGGTTCCCAAATTGAGACAAATGGCTCAATTTGCAACTGACGATGGTTGAGTCGAAAGCGGCCCGGATTGCGGAATTTTAACTATTCGCCGCTATTGGCGGAAATTTCTAGGCGCGCCAATGTTGGCGCAGCTTGCCAAAGTTCCAGGCGGCAGCGCGGTGTGTGGTATTGGTCAAGCGGGCGGATATTGGTCTTGGTTGTCCATTAAATCCGTTACACAAGTCATTAGCCTGCAAAGGGTTTAATCGAAAATATGGTTGTTGCGTTAAGCCAGTACAGCACTTAGAATCGTTACTTAACTGGATCGATCTGGCGGACCCTGAGGTATCTGACGAACGGCGAATGCAGGTAGATGAGTGAGACTCTGCCGAATGCATGATCCGCTCGTACGACACCTCGGCACAAGAATCGCTAACGATTGCACGGCTTGTGAGCCGGGCAGGCGAGGAAAGTGAGCGAGCGCTTGGTGAGTTGTTGCTTGCCGGTGATCGTCGACGATCCAGCCCCCGAAGTGCTAGCAGGAACGGAACGCTAATGACAGGGGAACCGCGTGTTAGTAAGGCTTTGTGCTTTGCTTTGCGCGCACAGTTGGCAGAACGCGCGATATTTTCCGCACCGCGTGTTTTGTCTGAGAGGCATGCAGCATGAGTGAACACCCGCAACCCAGCCGCAGCGCGCGTGGCGCAGGCGGCGACTCTCAACAGCTTGGCACGGATTGGGTGCTTGGACAAACGCCCCAGATTCGGCGCATCGCCGAGCACGCCCAGCGCGTCTCCGACGTGCAATGCACGGTTTTGATCAGCGGCGAGACGGGAACTGGCAAGGAAGTGTGGGCACGCTATGTCCACTGCGCCGGACCACGAAAATCACGGGCATTTGTACCGGTCAACTGCGCGGCGCTCACCCCCACATTGGCGGAAAGCCAACTCTTTGGCCACGAACGTGGCGCGTTTACGGGCGCGGCGGGCAGTTCGCTCGGCCACTTCCGCGCAGCAGAAGGGGGCATCGTTTTCCTGGACGAAGTGGGCGAAATGCCCATGGAATTGCAGCCGAAACTGCTGCGTGTGTTGCAAGAGCGCGAAGTGACGCCAGTGGGCGCCTCGCACCCGGTGCGGGTCGACGTGCAGGTGATTGCTGCGACCAATCGCGATTTGGAACGCGAGGTGCTGGAAGGGCGATTCCGAGAGGATCTCTACTATCGGCTTAATCTGGTCGAGTTGCGGGTGCCACCGCTGCGGGAGCGCATGGCGGACATTCCGGAGTTTGTCGAGCATCTGTCGCGGTTTTTTTCGAAGCGATACACGCGTCCGCATTGGAAGCCGGACGCGGAGACGTTGCACCGTTTTTGTGAATATGACTGGCCGGGAAATATCCGCCAATTGTCGCACGTGATCGAGCAGTCGTACGTTTTGGATTGCGCGCCGATGTTGCCGGCGGCGGTGAACGACCATCGGGTCGCGAGCCGTTTGCCGCATTTGAATCTGGAGCGACTGCGGCGTGAGGCGGTGGTCCAAGCGCTGCGCAGCACACGTGGCCATAAGGGTCGAGCTGCTCGTCTGCTGGGTGTCCACGCCAATACGCTGACGCGGATGCTTGCGCAGCTTCACCTGGGCGCTGTCGACAATACGAGCGACGAAGACCTGCAATCGGCCGCTCGCTAGCGAGCCTTGAGCCCTCCCTCCTCGATTTTCGCAATGCTCGAGACTTGCATCGCATTGACCATGCGCGCTCGCTTTCGAGCCCTTCCTCGCCTTGGGGAAGATTCATCGAGTTGAGGATTCCGGCCTTAAGTCATGTTTGAGGCTGTATTTGCGCGGTCCACCATCGCGCGGTGCTCACTGGTTTGGTGAGCTGGTGGAATCGCTTGCACGCGCACAATCTGACGGCTGATGAATTCGCAAGCCCTTTTTTAGTAGTGACTTGCGATCTGTCTTTGGCGCCGCCAGCACGGTTGGCATAAGGGGTGCTTTAGGCGGACCGGTCCATTCGGTCGACAGGGCCACGCCCAATTCCTTTGCTCGTTCGTAGCCGTGGCGTGTTTTTGTCGCATGCCGAACCTGTTGGACCACTGGCGCGGGAGCGCGCCGGCATCGATCAGGGATAACCGACACGGCCCCACGGCAGGATGACCGCGGAGCCATGGATCCGAGACATTCTATGGCGCTTCCGCAACGCCGAGCGGTTCTCGATAACGCCGTGCGTCCGACGACGCGGCGCGGGCCCAGCACAGGGCAGTGGCAATGTTTGATCATCGCTCCCAACGACAAGCATCGACGCGAACTCGTGGACGCGGCGACTGAAGCGGGTTGGGTGACGGTTGACTGCCGCAATCCGCAAGAGGCGCTCGACTGTCAACAGCGACTGCTGTTTCAGTTGGCGCTGGTCGATTTGGCCAGCCGCAACCATGTTTTGCACCATGCGCTGCGCGACGCCGCGGCAACACTGTCGCAGCAGAGCGGCGCGTTGCTGGTCGTTTGCGGCGAAGGCAGCGCCGACGAAGAGATTTGGGCTCGCCAACTTGGCGCTTGGCTGTATTTACCGGGCGTCGTCGAGGGGGGAGAACTCGCCTCGCTGTTTGGCGAGGCGCGCGAGTTGGCCGCGCGATTGTCGGCGCCACAGGGCGCCGCTTGGGGGGGGGCGCCGGTTTGGCAACGTTGATCACACGAACTTTCGTTTCACAAATTCCATTCAGTCTTTGACGCAAGTCACTCGTTTTGTAAGGAGCACGTCAATGTCCGATTACACCAGCGCTCAGCAAGACTACGAACGGTCTTCGCAAGTGGAGTACGGTCGCTACGAACCAACCCGCTCGGGTCAGCGCGCCGCGCGTCCGGAATATCGCACCAAGCGGCGACCTGTCGGCCACAACGGCATGCATCGTCGTCGCCAGAAGCGTTGGAGCTGGTAGTTCGCGCCTTGGCAACGGAGAGCGCGGGGATGCCAATTGGCAGAACGCTCGCCGACTAGATAGCTCATACCACAGACAAGTCCACAACTCGGTTAATTCACACTTCAAACGTCAATTTCACTGGGAGGCGAGTCAATGCCGAAATTCTCCAAGGCCGGAATCCCTGCGCTGCTGATGGTCGCCGTATTGGTCGCCGTTGGCGAGTCTGCGCGCGCTGCGCTGATCAGCTTTGAAACTGGTGGCGGAAACACAACGAGTCTTAATGGCACGCTGGGCGGCAGCGGCAGTGTCACGATCACAGGGGCGAGCCCGTTGGCCGGCAAGCTCTTTGGGCTCGACGCGAAATTAGTGCCGAATCCGCAGGTGACGCCAGTGGGGTTCAATCCCGACGTCATCAACATCGTGTCGCAGCCCAAGAGCGTGGGCGTGACTAACATTGGCGAACCGTTTGGTCCCAATATTACGAACATTGAGATTTCGGCGCCGGGCGGCGGGCATAACATCCTGAGCTTGAATAATGCCGACCTCGATTTGCTCAACGGTACGAACGTCAGCGTTCCGTTGGACACCATCACATTGAAGCTAGTGCTGGTGTTGCCGGGTGGCATCGAAAACCCGCAGGATTTGGTCATCGACATCAAAGGCAACATGACCGAGCTGTACACCAAGCAGATCGGCGCCGCCACTTTCAATACGACCGGCGTGGGCGAGGGGACCTTCTCGATTCCGTCGGCGCTACATGGATTTCTTTTGGCCGATATCAGTCTAAGTGGTATTGCCGCCGACACTGATTTGGAGCTTGACACCAATGTGGACATCACCGGCGATTACAAGGTGGAGTTGCTGGGGACCGGTCCGCCGGGCAATGCTCGAGTGACGCTTTCTGGAAGTCAGAACATCGCCTTGCCGCTGAACTATTTCACGGCGGTTGCGACGTCAATTCCTGGCATCGCGGAGATTACGGCTACCTTAGATTTGGCGGCCAGCATCAACATGGCGCTGTCCTACTCGTTGCAAGGGACCGTAGTCATCCCCGAGCCAGGCTCGGTGGTGCTGTTGGGCATCGGCTTGGCCACCGTACTACCACTGGTGGGACGCCGAGTCTTGCGCAAGAAGGGCTAGTCGACCAACGCGTAGATTAGTTGCAACTAGAGTCAGCTGATTGCTTTAAGGGCCGGCCCAGTCATGGGACCGGCCCTTTTTTGCGTTCCAAGAGCCAAGCCCGGCAAATCGCCGCCGATGGCAAAGTTTCGCTAACCCGCACGAGAGCGCAGACCGATACAGCCAGAATAAGCGGGCAGCTCACTCAACAATTCTGCGCTATTACGTCAACCCGGGGGGGTTAGTCATGCCGTTACGTTTTCGGCACGCGATTGCGTGCATTGGGGTCTTGCTAGCATCCAAGATTGTATTTGCCGAGGAGCGGGCGCCATTGCCGGCGCGGTTGATCGCCGCTCGCGCCGCTCAGGAGCCGATTTCGGCCGGTGACGTGATCGACGAGTCGCCAGTGGAGGCGCCGCTGGAAGAACCGGCCTCGATCGTGCATATCGAAAGTGGCCCCAGCGCGGGGTGCGCAACAGGTAACTGCTCGACAGATAGCTGCGGTTCGACCTGCGACGATTGCGGCGCCTGTCAAACGGCATGCAGTTGTCCAAAACGCTGGATGCATCGCAGCGGCGTGTTTGGCGATTTTATGTATCTGCGCGCAGGGGGCGCCAACGTGGCCTACGCGCAACCGCGCGATGGTCTGGCGCAATTGACCAGCGTGCCAGTCGGTCCGACGGCGGTGGTGTCGCCAGGTTACCGTGGCGCCTATCGCGTGGGGGGGGGGGTCGCAATCGACCCCTGTTCGAGCATCGCCGGCACGTTCACCTCGTTTGAGAGTCGGGCAGGTAACGACACGGCGATTAGTGTGCCAAACTCGTTGCACTCGCTGCTCACGCACCCGGCCACGTTGTCGGCCGCCGCGGACAGCCTGACGGCGACTGCGCGCAACGACGTGGAGTTCCGGTTAGCCGACATCGACTATCGGTCCATCTTGAGAAGTGGTCCGCGTTGGGCGCTCAACTACGTAGTTGGGGCGCGCTATGCTCACCTGGGGCAGGAACTGGTGGCGGAGCAGCCGATTTCGCCGGGCAACACGACCGTGAACACCGGCATCAATTTCGACGGCGGCGGACCGCGGATTGGCCTGGACGCGATGCGGTTCGCGCGTTGCACAGGCCTGTATGTGTATTCACGCGGCAACGCCAATTTCATGGCGGGACGATTTCACGCCAACTACAACCAGTTCAACACATTCGCGCTCGATCAAGCCAACACCAGTTGGCGCGACGACCGCATCGTGAGCATATTGGACTGCGAAGCGGGCGTTGGCTGGCAGAGCAAAGGGGGGCGGCTCAAGCTGTCTGGTGGCTATTACATCGCGGGTTGGTTCAACACTGTGACCACTCCAAGCTGGGTGGCGGCTGTGCAGTCGAGTAGCTTTGCCGATGTGTCTGACACGCTCACCTTTGATGGTCTGGTGGCGCGGGCCGAGTTGTGCTGGTAAGGTTCGCAGGTCTTCGACAACTTGAATGACAACCGAGCAGGCGAGTCGTTTGACGGCTCGCCTGCTCGCGTTGTTAGACGGCTCGCGCTCTATCTCATGCGCCGAAAATGGTTTGCGATGAAAACCAACACCTGTGAGGTGTTTGACATCGCGCCGAGCGCGAGATAGCATCCGTTGCGTCTCGACCGTGAGAGCGCGGAGCCTCCCACGTGGCCGTGTTGCAGTCTCGCTGATCTTTTCGCCATCCCGGCGCCATCAGAGGCTGAGCCATGTGGTCTGTCCTCAATGGGACTGATCATGTCGTTAGGGCGGCGACTGCGATACTGCTTCGCGCGCGAGGCGAACGCGACGGCATCACTACCAACATCTTGATTGTCAGCTTCGGAATCGAATTGATCGCAACGCGATCCCGGTTTCTTGATTCGATTGTGATTGCAACCTCTTAACATCGGAACGCACCATGTGGTCCAAACTCTTTGGCAGGCATACGCACGATAGCGCCAAGCAAATTCGGAGCGCGACGCGCCAGCTTCGATTGCAGGGGGAGCCGCTTGAGGAGCGGCGCTTGTTGGCGATCGATGTGCTGGGCGTACCCGACTGGGTCGACCAGGGACCGCGACCAATTCTCAATGGCAGCGCGACGATTCCGCCCAACAACCCAGTCACAGGCGCCGCGCAGAGCATCGCGGTGAATCCGGCGAACAGCGCGCAGATTTACCTGGGCATGGTAAACGGCGGCATCTGGCGCACCAACAACGCCAACACCGCCAATCCAGCGGCCATGACGTGGGAGCTACTCACGCCGCAAGCGCCTTCGCTGGCGATTGGCAGCATTGCGTTCAGCCCGCTCGATCCCGCAGGCAACACGCTGTTCGCCGGGACCGGAACATTCAGCAACCTGAACAACGCGGGGGGGCCGGCGGTCGGTGTTTTGCGCAGCACCGATGGCGGCGCGACGTGGGTGAATTTTGGAGTGAATCCAGCGGACGAGCCGCGCATCAAAACGGTGCTGCCGACATCCATCGACCTCGATCCAGGCGCCGGCGTCTCGCAAATGGTGTTGGTCGCCGGTATCGACGGCAGCGGAGGCCTGTACCGTAGCAACAATAATGGGCAGAGCTTTGCAATTCTGAGCGGCTCCAATGGCCTGCCAAGCGGCGCCGTGACGCAATTAATTGTCGATCCGAACAACGTGCAGCGCTTTTTCGCGGCGGTGCCCGGGATCGGCGGTGGCGTTTTCCGTGGTGACTTCAACACGGGCACTGGCGTCATTAGCTGGACGGCAGTGAACACTGGAATTCCGGTGGCCGACATCGGGACAGCTGCGAACATTCAATTGACGGTCGAGGATTTTGGCGCCACGACGGTGCTATTCGCGGGGCTGGCCGATCCGCCAGCGGCTGGCACAATCGACGCCGAGTTGACGGGCGTTTTTTGCTCAGTGAATGGCGGTGGCAACTGGACCGCGCTGGGCACACCGGCGAGCTTCAACCCTTGGCGCTCGGCGGGTAGCGGCTTCTCGATGGTCGCCGATCCCACGGATGAAGACGTTGTCTACATTGGCGGACTGCAAAGCCCGAGCGAGATCTTTCGCTACAACCCCGTTGGCGCGACTTGGGACTTGATCACGGGCGCGGGCGCGCAAGGCGGAACCGCGCCCCATGCCGACACGCGCGACATGGTGTTTCTGAGCAACACGGTGCTTTTGGAGTCGGACGACGGCGGCTTGTACTTCTTGCCGAATCCGCTCGACTCGACTAACAACGCTTGGGGGTCGTTCATCGGCGAGACCGCGCTGGGCACCGCGCTGGGCGGCGTGGAGATGCACGACATCGCATGGGACAGCATCTCGAACGTCATCGTCGGCGGATCGCAAGACAACGGCACCGAGGCGCAGCTTACGCCGAACAATTTAGTTTGGTCGCGATTTCAAGGGGGCGACGGCGGCGATGTGGCGGTCGACAGTCTGACGCTGGCGGGGGCGAATCGATCGATACGCTATTCCAGTCAGCAACGCTTGGGTAGTTTTCGGCGACAGGTGGTCGACTCGCTCAATGTGGCGGTCGGCGCCTCGGTCGAGCTGCTGCCGGCAGGCGGATTGGCGGGCTTCGTGGGGCAATTCATCACGCCGATCGCGCTGAACGCAATCGCTCCGCCGGCTGGGCAATCGACGCGGCTGGTGATTGGCGGCGGAACGGACGATGTGGTGACTGTTGGCGCGGTCTACGAAGCGAATAACGCGGGGGTGGCGGCGGACGCTGCGAGCGTGAATTGGACGCAGGTACCGACGGGCGTCGGCTTTGCATCGGTGAGCGCGCTGGTCTATGGCGGCCGCAAGGGAGGAGCAAGTAATCCCGACGTGTTGTACGCCGGATCCGACGGCAAGGTGTTCTTGCGCACGACGCCGGGGGGGACCCTGAATCCCACCGCCGGGTCGTTTGGTGTGGTGCGCGACATTGCGCTCGACCCCAACGATTGGGCGCACGCTTTCGTGGTGAGCGACGACGAAGTGTGGGAGACGACCGATGCGGGCGCCAATTGGGCGAATCGCACCGGAAATCTCGGCAACGGCAATTTGCGAACAGTGGAGTTCGTGGAACTGGGCGCGGTCGACGTGCTGTTGGTTGGCGGCGCGGGTGGCGTGTTCCGCTCGTTGAGCAACAACCCGGGTGTTTGGACCGAGCTTGGGGCTGGCATGCCCAATGCGGTGACCTACGACCTGGATTACGACGCCAGCGACGATGTGTTGGTGGCGGGGACTTTTGGAACTGGCGCTTGGACGGTTCCGGCCGCTAGCACGAAAATTGCTCAGCCCGGCGTGATGGACATTGTGGGCGACACCGACTTCCCAGGTCAGGACGACGTGATCCGCATCGTGCGCAACGCCGCCAACCCGAGTCTGCTCGATGTGACGCTCAACGGCGCCCTGTATCTGCCGCGGCCGCAGTTGTCGACACTCAATCAGATCAATGTTCACGGTCTGTCGGGCAACGACACATTGATTGTCGACAGTTCGAACGGTTTGGTGGAGGTTCCGGGGGGCATTCGTTTCGATGGCGGAACGGGCTTTGATTTGATTCGCCTGGAGCAGACGGGAGGGGACCAGCAAGACTCGCACGTCTATTCGGTGGGCGCTTTGAACAATTCGGGGACGAGCGTCATCACCGGTCCCAGCGGCGTGCAGCAGTTGTTCTTTGAGAATGTGGAACCGCTGGTCGATCTGGTTCCGGCGGTCAATCTGACGGTCAACGGCACACCCGAGTCGAACGCGATCAACTACGGCGTTGGATCCGTGGCAACCAACGGCCTGGTGACGGTGGACAACTACGAGTCGATCGAGTTTTCGAACAAGGACACGTTGACCATCAACGCCGGCTCGGGCAACGACGTGGTCAACTTGAACAACGTGAACGTGCCGACCGAACTGACGTTGATCGGCGTGCATGGCGACGACGGGGATGACGAGATCACCACGCGCAGCACGGCGGGTGTGGTGTTGTTCGCCGCGGGGGACGCGGGGAACGACACGATCGACGCCAGCGGAACCGCGTCGGTGGTTGAGTTGGAAGGCAACGACGGGGACGACCTGCTGCAAGGCGGTACGGCCGCCGACACGCTGACGGGCGGCGAAGGGGACGACACCTTCATCGCCAGCGCTGGCGACGACACGCTGACCGGTGGCGCCGGAGTGGACACGCTCTTGGTGCGCGGCACGGCGGGTGACGACGAGATTGAACTTTATCAAAGCGCTCCCGGCGTGATCGAGGTCACGGCGCCAGTGGGCTCGGGAAGTTACTCGATTTCCGACGTGGCACTAGTGCAAGTCGAGGGACTGGGGGGCAACGACACGATTCGGGTGCGAGGCAACGCCAGCGTTGACAGCGCCAACGGTGTGGCGATGGCCATCGACGCGATGTCGGGGAACGACACGCTGATTGTCGACAGTTCGAATGGCTTGGTGGACGTTCCGGGAGGCATTCGCTTTGACGGCGGGACGGGTTTTGATTTGATTCGCCTGGAGCAGACGGGAGGGGACCAGCAAGACTCGCACGTCTATTCGGTGGGCGCTTTGAACAATTCGGGGACGAGCGTCATCACCGGTCCCAGCGGCGTGCAGCAGTTGTTCT
>JAIBBY010000027.1 GCA_019694455.1 Pirellulales bacterium | reverse complement strand
AGGACAAAAAGCGACCACCGTGGAGGCAATCTCGCCCGACGGCTAAGGCGGCCAATTGCGGACCTGAGGAGCGAACTCTACCATCGGTCGGTTACCTGGCACTGGCGATTCTACCGGGGGCGTCGCACGCGGATGGCTCAACTGAACGAAGCGCAACTCGAAGCCGTCCGCACGTTGCGGGGCCCGCTATTGGTCTTGGCGGGCGCCGGCACCGGCAAGACCAGTGTGGTAACGCACCGCATTGCGGCGCTGATTCGCCACGGGGCGCGGCCGGGAGCGATCTTGGCGGTCACGTTCACCAACAAGGCGGCCAGCGAGATGCAGAGTCGCGCGGCCGCGCTATTGGGTCGGCAGCAGAAAGAAAAGCCGCAGATCTCCACTTTCCATTCGCTCTGCGTGCGGATATTGCGGCGCCATATCACGCGACTGGGGTATCCGGCGCAGTTCACCATTTATGACCGGGGAGATCAGGAGAGCGCCGCAAGACGCGCGCTGCGCGAAATTCGAGTATCGGGCGACATGCTGAAACCGAGCGATCTGTTGGCGTCGATCAGCACCTGGAAGATGAAAAGCGTGCAGCCGGCGACGGCGGCCGAACTGGCGACCACCGACAAGGAGCACCTGGCGGCCAGCGCCTACCGACGATACCAACAAGCGCTCAAGGCCTCTGGGGCGGTCGACTTTGACGACCTGTTGCTCTTAAGCGAGGGACTGTTGGCCCGCCATGCCGATGTGCGCGGCGAAGAGGCGGCGCGGTTCTCGCACCTGCTGATCGACGAGTATCAGGACACCAATCAATCGCAGTACCAGATCGTCAAGGCGCTGGCCCGCGAGCACCGCAACCTGTGCGTGGTGGGAGACGACGACCAATCGATCTATGGTTGGCGGGGGGCCGAGGTGACGCACATCTTGAACTTTCAGCGCGATTGGCCCGAGTCGAAAGTGGTGCGATTGGAGCAGAATTATCGCTGCACCAGCCCCATCTTGGAGATGGCGAATCGCTTGATCGCCTTCAATCGCCAGCGCCACAAAAAGGTGCTGCGGTCGGACAAGCCGGGGGAAGCTCCTCGCATCTTGCAGGCCGCCGACGAAGTGATGGAGGCCAAGAATGTGGTGGAAGAGGTGCGGATTCGACTGGAGACGCCGGGGGTTGAGCCGCGCGACTTCGCCATCTTGTTCCGCACGAACGAGCAGCCCAGGCTTTTCGAAACCGAACTGCGGCGCGTGAAGTTGCCATATGTGCTGATTGGCGGATCGAGCTTTTACGATCGCAAGGAAGTGCGCGACATCCTGGCCTATGTCAAACTGCTGGCCCAGCCCAAGGACGAAGCGGCGCTACTGCGCATCTTGAACACGCCTGCCCGAGGCATTGGGCCCAGCACAGCCAAACTACTGGTGGAGACGGCCATCAGCCAGGGCAAGCCGGCCTGGGAAATACTGTGCGACCCCAAAGCGCTGGGGCGCGTGACCGAAGCCACGGCGGCGGGCATGCGGCAACTGGTCGAGTTGGTGGAGCGCTACCGCCGGCGAGCGCAGCACGGATCGCTGGTGGATACCTTGAAATCGCTGATCCATGAAATTGGCTACCAAGACGAGTTGGCGCGGTTGTATCCCACGTCGGAGGAGCAGCAAACGCGTTGGACTGCGGTTGAGGAGGTGGTCAACGCGCTGGCGAATTATGAAAAGCAGACGAGCCAGCCGAGCCTGGATGGTTTCGTGGCCGACCTGCTGCTGGCCGATCGCGATCAAGATGACGAAAAGGAGAAGCAACTGAAGCGGAACGCCGTGGTGCTCATGACGCTGCACTCGGCCAAGGGGCTGGAGTTCAACGAGGTGTACCTGGTGGGCATGGAGGAGGGGTTGTTGCCGCATCGACGCGCGGTGGAGATGGAGGGGGACGCCATCGACGAAGAGCGGCGGCTGTGCTACGTGGGGGTGACTCGCGCGCGGGAGCGGCTGACGCTGACTTTGGCCCTGGCGCGGAACAAATGGGGCAAGAGCCGGCCGACGGTACCGAGCCGATTTTTGTTCGAAATCACGGGGCGGGCCGACAACCCGCATGCTCGCAAGGGCGCACGTCCGCAGCCGACCGCTAGCAGGCCAGCCAGTGGCCAGGGAAGAAGCAAACCGCCGAGACGCGGAAGCGCGAAATAGTGGCTAGTGGCAAGTGGTTAGGGAAGAAGATGAACCGCAGAGGCGCGGAGACGCAGAGGGGGGGATTAGGAATACGGAGTCTGGTCGCAATTAGGTGGCATGCTCCACGGCGCAGCCGTGGGCATGTGGGGTGAGCAGGTGAGCAGTGGAGCAGGTGAGGCGGGAGGGGGGACGACCCGCCGAGACGCGGAGGGAGGAAAGAAGGGGCAAGCGGCCGCTAGGCTGGCGAACTGCGGCTATGGGATCGCCAGCGGACCAGCGGCAGCGCTAGCGCGGCGCAGAGGGCCAGCGCCAGCGACGCCGGTTCGGGGATGGTGTAGATAAAGGGCTGGTCATTGTATTCGCCGACGATGCGGTTGCCCGAGATGCCGCGAAAATGATGCGCGCCGAGCAATTCCAGTTCCTCCCCGAGGGGGTGGGTGTAGGTGGCGCCATCGTAGATGAAACTGGTGATGAGTTGCCCAGTGCCTATCGAGGCGTAGCCGACAACGCGGTCGCCATCGATGCCGTTGGCGATCGTTGCGCCGTATCCGCCGCCGAGATATGTGTCGTCCAGCGTGGTGTAGGTCGTGCCGTCGAAGAGAAAGCCGTGGTATTTTCCCTGGCTGTCTAGGTAGGTGCCAACGATATTCTGTTGATCGATTCCAGTTACAAACGTTCCCCGCGTCCCTAACGGGTGGTCGATAGTCGTGTAAGTGGCGCCATCAAAAAGAAACCCATGCGCAACTTTATTAGCATCGTCGTACTGTCCGACAATCCTGTTGCCATCGATGCCCCAGGCGCTTGTGCCATTCACTCCCAAGGGATGGCTAATCGTCGTGTACGTGCTGCCATCGTAGAGAAATCCGCGCCCACCCTGCACCCCGGCCGTATACCAGCCGACGATCTTGTTGCCCGAGATGTCATGTGGGATCGTTGTGAAGCCGCCGGGCGGTTGGATGACATGGTACGCGCTACCGTCGTACCACCAACCGATATTGCTTTCCCCCACCACATTCTTGCCGTCGACGCCGTAGGCGATGCCAAACGACGAGCCGAAGGGGCTCAAATACTGAATGCTGGCCGCCTGGGCCCGCGGCGCGGCCAGCGTGGCGGCGACGAGCGCCAGAGAGAGGGCCCAAGGAGACAATCGCATTAGCCAACCTCCGCGACGAGAAAAAGACACTCGCGGGGCGACGAACGAAAAAAAAGCCCGCGCCCCATGACGTCCTAGCGCTCGGCGGCTAGCCTACGGCGCCGACGGTGGGGGTTCAAGCGCGCGGGGAAGATAACCGCAGAGACGGGGAGACGCAGAGAGGGGAGAATAGTGGCAAGAGAAAGCCCCCTCATCCGGCCTATCGGCCACCTTCTCCCCCTGCTGCGCTTCGCTGCTCGGGGGCGAAGGCCGAAGTCGGCTCGCGCGTAGTTCGGCATGTCCACGCCGAAGCGTGGACATGGCACGCAGTTAGGGCGAAGAAGAACGTAAGAAAAATGCCCCCTCACCGCGACCTGCGGTCGCTGCCTCTCCCCCTACTGCGTGGGGGCGAGGCGGAAGAAGGGGGCCGCACGGATTGACGATCGCGCGCGGGGCGAGGCGGAAGAAGCGGGCCGCGCGGATGGATGATCGCGGAGGCGAGGCGGGAGGCGGGGCGCCGCAGGGAGTCTTGAATAGCTCGGTGAACACTTCCCCGGGTCGCCGAGCGTTGCCGATCAGTGACGGGGCCCGGCTCACGGGGCCGATTGTAAGCGGCCCAGTTCGCCCCGTTGGGAGCATTATTGCCCGGTTGGGCGAATGCTTCCCTGGGGGGCGTCTGAACGGCGAACCGCCGGCCTGGCAGTTGGGCGAACTCGCGTAGCCAGGAGAGGCGGCAGGGACTAGACTACACGCGCAAACTGCCCAACTGGCCTGTCTTTCGCGCAGGGAGGCGTCGATGTCTGGTCTCGCATTTCGCTTTCTGCACACCAGCGACTGGCATCTGGAATTGCCGGCCAGCGGACTGGTCGAAGTCCCCGATCATTTGCGCGAGGCGCTGGTCGAAGCGCCGTATCTGGCGGCCGAGCGAGTGATCGAAACGGCGCTCGCCGAGCGGGTTGATTTCGTCGTGCTGGCGGGAGACATCGCCGATGTGCGCTTGGCGGGGCCGGTGGCGGTCGCCTTTTTGACATCGCAATTGGAGCGACTGCACGAGCGCGGCATTGCCACGTATTGGGTGGCGGGGCAGGTCGACGCGGCGGATCGCTGGCCCGAAATGATGCGCCTGCCCGAGTCGGTGCAGCGATTCAGCCGAGCGCATGTCGAGGAAGCGATCATCCAGCGCGCGGGCGAGAGCGTGGCGAAGTTGGTGGCGACCGCGCGCGATCGTAAGCGTTCTACCGCGGAATGGAAAGTGGACGCATCGGCCGATTTGTTCACGATCGTGACGGGGCACGGCCCGGTGGAGGCGAGCAAGCTTGATGGGCGCGGCGTGGGCTATTGGGCGCTGGGAGGACGGCACAACCGGCAAACGCTGCTGGCAGGGAAGTCGACGGCGATCTATTGCGGCAGCCCGCAGGGGCGGCGCTTCTCGGAAGCGGGGCCTCATGGCTGCACCCTGGTGGAAGTGGGGCACGAGAACCACGTGCGCACCCGGCCTGTGGCCACCGATGTGCTGCGCTGGCAGCGTGAAGAGTTGACGATCGAATCTACGCGGCACTTCGGCCAGTTGGAATCGCTGATCGAGGAGCGACTGCTGTTGTTGGCGGAACAGGCCGCCGACTGCGACGCGATTGTGCATTGGCAGGTTCGCGTGGTGGAAGGCCTGGCGGGGGCGATGGCTCGGCGCGCGGCCACCGAACTATTGGAAGCGCTACGCGCCAAGCATGGCTACGCCACGCCGATGCGGTGGAGCGCGGCGCTGGAACTGTCGCCGGCCGAGCGCATGCCCGACGATCTTTATGCGCAAGACAGCATTCTGGGGGACTTTTTGCGAGAACTACGCGGGCTGCAACTCGATGCGCAGCGCGACTTGGATTTGCCGGATCTGGTGAGTCCGCGGCGGCGCGAAGAGTTGAGCGAGTTGGTGGCGCTGGCCGACCCGGAGACGCGGGCGCGCGTGCTGCGGCAGGCGACGGCGCTGGGATGGGAGCTGTTGGGGAGCTCGAGCGAGGCAGGAGAAGCATGAGATGATACTTCGCGAGCTGCGGATAGAGGGGTTTGGCATTTGGCGCGAGCAGCGACTGGATGGCCTGTCGGACGGCCTGAATGTCTTTTACGGCGCGAACGAAGCCGGCAAGACGACCCTGATGCAGTTTGTGCGTTCGATGCTGTATGGCTTCTCGCCGGAGCGTCGAGAGCGCTATTTGCCGCCCTTGGGCGCCGCGCCGGCGGGCGGGTCGCTGGTGGTGCGCGACGACGACGAACTGCTGGCGCTTACGCGCAGTGTGGATGGACACGGCTTTGAGAGCGAGCTGGCGATCAGCGCGCCCGATGGCGAGCCGCGCACGGCCGAGCGCTTGCGGCGGATGCTCTCCACAATCGACGAACCGGTTTTCAACCATGTGTTCGCGCTGGGACTGCGAGATTTTCAGGAATTGGGGACGTTGAGCGACACCCGGGCCAGCGAGCACCTGTTTCGGATCGCGGGGGGGCTCGATCGCGTCTCGCTGGTCGAGGTGATGGGGGAGCTAGCGGCTTCGCGGCATCGGCTGATCGCCGCCGACGAGCGGCCATCGGAAGTGCCGCATCTGGTGTCGCAACGCGATCAGGCGCAGACGGAGATTCAAGAACTGCGCGGCCTGGTGGGTCAATATGGACAGTTACAGGCCGAGCAGCGTGAGATCGATCAGGAACTGTCGCTGCTAGAGACGGAGAAGGCGACAGCCGCCGAACGACTGGCGCGACTGGAGACCGCGCGGCGATTGTCGGCGCCATTGGTTCGCCGCGACGCGCTGGACGCCGAACTGGAGCAACTGGGAACCGCGCCCGATGTGCCAGCGGGCATGACTGAGCGATTGGCCCAGCTCAAGGCGAATCGCGAACTGGCGCAGCAGCGGCTGGCCAAGTTGCGCCCGCGACTCAAGCACCTGGCGACGACCGTGGGACGGATGTCGGTGCATGAGGAACTGTGGAAAGCGGCGCCCAAGATTGAGCTGTTGTGCGATCAGCAGGAATGGATCGCCGACCTCGAGGGTCAGCGCGACGCCGTGGCGGCGGAGATCCGCGAGTTGGAAGGCCAATTAAGCGGCAAGGGACAGCACTCTCGGTTGACGGGCAAGAAGGGGGACCAGCCCACCGCCGCCGTGGTGGCTTCGCTACGCGCTGCGGCGAAGAAAGTGTCGCGCGAGCGCACGGCGCTCGCCGAAGCCGAAAAAACGGCGCAACAAGCGCGCGAAGGCATAGCGGCGCTCGATCAGCAAATCACGGGCGGCCTGGCTGGGCGCGGCAAGCAGGCACTGACCGACGCCTTGGAGCAAGCCGGGGCGAAGGTGACGCAACTGCGGCGGCGGCTGGCGCTGGATGAGCGCGTGGAGCAACAAGCGCGGCAGCTTAAGGGGTTGGAAGCGGAGCGGATGGACCTGTTGGACGAACAGGTGATGCCAAGCTGGGTCATCGCATCGCTGGGGGGGGTGTTTGGTCTGGGGATTGTGTTGATTTTGGCCGGGATGATCTTGCCGCTGCCGATCTCCGACACGTTTAGCCTGGGCTTGGCCGCGCTAGGTTTGGTGGGGACCGCCGCGGCTGGCGCCGCGAAGATCTTTTTGCAGCAGGTCAACGAGCAAAACCTGGAGCGATGTGAAAACCAGTTGACGATCTTGAGCAAGCAAGCGAAGCAGGCTCAACAGGAGCGCGATGAGCTGGACAAGCAAATCCCCAAAGGGGGAGGCACGCTCACGATGCGCGTGCAGGCGGCCGAAAAGGAATTGGCCGCGCTGGAAGAACTGGCGCCGCTCGACGCGCGAAAGCATGGCCTGACACGAGACATCGAGGCGGCCGACGCGGGGCTGGCCCACCGCAAAGAGCAGTTGGAACGCGCGCGGCGCGAGTGGCGCACTGGGCTGGCCGCGGCGGGATTGCCGCCTAATTTTTCGCCGCGCGGACTGCGGGCGCTGGCGCAAGATTCGCGCCGGATGTCGGGAATCTCGCGATTGGTCGACGAGCGGCGGGCCGAATTAGCGCAGCGCGATCGGGGCCTCGCGCAGTTTCAGCAGCGCGTGACGCCGCTGGCGAGTTTGGCGAGCCTGTCGGTCGAGGGACGAAGGGCCAGCGAGCTGCTGGGGGCGCTGCGACGATCGTTTGCCGACGTACAGGCGGTGGCTGTCGAGCGCGACGCGCTGGAAGCGAAGCGCCTGGCGCTGCGGAAGCGGGAGCGCAAGCTGTTGCGGGCGCTCACCCGGTTCAAGCGGCAGCGGCGGCAACTGCTCGACAGTGCCCGCGTGGAGAACGAGGACGATTTGCGGCGGTTGGCGGAACTTCAATCGCGGATTTTCGCCTTGGAGTCGGATCGCAAATCGGCGCAGGCCGAGATCATGGCGGCGCTGGCCGGGCGCTATCGAGAAGACGAGTTACGCGCCGTCAGCCTGGATGTGGCGAGCGACGAGGTGTTTGCCGCGCGAACAGGAGAACAGACCAAGCAGATCGCTCATTGCGAGCAGCGCGCGCGCAAGTTGTTGGAACATCGCGGCGAACTGGGCGCGCAGGCCAAGACGCTGGTCGCCGATCGACGCTTGCCGAACAAGCAACTGGACCGGACCATCGCCGACGAGCGCATTCGACGATCGGCGGAGCGCTGGCAGGTGCTGGCCATCACCTGGTCGATCTTGGAACGCTTGCGGCGCGAATACGAGCACAAACGGCAGCCCGAGACGCTGCACACGGCGAGCGAGTATTTTGAGCAATTGAGCGAAGGCAAGTACCGCCGGATCTGGACGCCGCTGGGCGAGCCCGTGTTGCGGGTGGACGACCGCGATGGAACGTCGTTGCCGGTGGAGGTGCTGAGCCGCGGCACGCGCGAGCAATTGTATTTGGCGCTGCGGCTGGCCTTGGCCAAAAGCTACGCCAAGCGGGGCGTGCGGTTGCCGCTGGTGATGGACGATTTGTTGGTGAATTTCGACGCGGCGCGAGCGAAGGCGGCCGCGGTGGTGCTGCGCGACTTTGCGGCCGAAGGGCATCAACTGTTGCTGTTCACTTGCCACGACCATATCCAGCGGATTTTCCGCGCCCTACGCGTGCCGGTGCGCCCCTTGCCGGGGAGCGAGAACGACGCGCGGGCGTTTTCGATGGACTTGCCCGTGACGCCGGTCACTCGGCCGCCGCGCATGATCGAGTCGCCACCGCCTGTGAGCGAACTGGAATTCGCGGAACCTTTGGTGGAAGAGGTCGCGCCGCCAAGGACGGAGGTTCGCGTGCGTCGTGTCGAGCGGCCCGCGCGGCCGGTGGCAACGCATGTGACCAGGCGCTGGCATGTGCGCACCGACTGGGGGGCCGAGGAGTTCGCCGGCGAATTCGCCGAGCGGCGCGTAGGGCATGGAATGGCGGCTGGGCCGCAAGCGGCCAGCAAACAAGGCTGGTCGCGGGAGGGGGTGGAAGAGGTGACGGTCGTCGAACCACGTCCGCGTCGAAAGCGCCGCAGCGCGGAAGCCGACGATCACACCGCCAGCGACGAGCAGACGGGCAACAGCGGTGACAACACCGACGCGGACTCCGAAGCCGCGTAACGCCGCTGGCCGTGTGCCAACGTCTACGAAAGCGGCTCGACGTGGTATTGATTGCCGCGTAAGCGGCGGGCGAGCGCTCGGTATTGCGAGCGAGCCTCCCATGTGACCCACGTGAGGAAGAGATTCACACCGATCGAGAACAGCAATAGCCCCAGTCCCAAGAGCGCGAACCAAGGGCGCCTGTCCGCCAAGTTTTTGACCCAATGGGACGCTTGAACGACGAATGTGCTGGCTGCTGGCGCGGGGGTTGTTGATGTGTCTACGGCTGCCGAGGGGGTATCGCTACTCGGCGCGGTGTTTTCTGGTCGGAAACCGGCGACTCGCCGCGTGGGGGACTCGTCGGGAGCAGGATTGTTAGCGCTTGCCGGAGGCGGTTCATCCGCAATGGCAACTCCGGCGAGTTGCGCTGCATGATCGCTACCAGGGGCGGGGGTGACGACGGGGGGATCGTCGGCCGGCGGCGACTTTGGCTGGGAGTCTGGCGGCGCGGTTTCGCGCGGCAAGGCGCCGACGCCGACTTGGATGCGATAGCTGCGAATGTCGCCGAGCGCAGCCGGCACGTCGCTCACGATTGCCTGCCCGGCCTGAAGCGCTGCGATGCTGGCTGGCTCGATTTGAATGATGTATTCGTAACCGCCGCCTGAGAGGGGTTGCCAGCCGGCATCGACTCCCACCAGCGTCAGGGCGAAAAAGACAGCCGTCGTCATCGGGCCCTCCGTTGCTTGCGTCCGCTTGTCGCTGGACGACCAATTTAACGGGAGGCGCACGACAAGCCAACCAACGGCGCCAGCACTAGCTAGCGGCCGCAGCGTGTCCGACCGTGTCGATCACTCGGGCGCGTGCAGGGTGGGCACGCGCTGACTCAGCGCGGTCAACTCGGTGTTGAGAATGTTGAGCAGCGCTTGCAGGAAGGCGACCGCCATGGGGCCGACGAAGATGCCGATGGGGCCCAGCGCCCGCACACCGCCGAGCACGCTAAGCAGGGCCAGCAGCGGATGCAGCTTGGATTGGCCATGCAGCACAATCGGTTTGATGACGTTGTCCGCCATGGAAATGACAAACACGCCGTACAGCGCCAGCATGGATGCGGCGAAGATGCGCTCTTCGTAGATCAAGAGCCACACCGCGCAGCTTCCCCAGACGGCGGCGGCGCCAACGAACGGCACCAGCGCGAGCAACATGGTGACCACCGTGAGCAGAAAAATTGCGTCAAACCCCGCGACGGTGAAACCGATGCCAGCCAAGATGCCTTGGACCACCGCGGACAAAATGGTGGCCAGCACTACGGCGCGGCTGATGCGGTCGAACTCGGTGAGAAGTTGACGCTCGTAGCGATCGTCGAGCGGCAGCAGGCGCATGATGGTGGCGATCATGCCCGGTCCATCGGCCAGAAAATAGTAGAGGGAAATCACCAGCACCAAGAGGCCAATCGCCAGATTGGCGAGCCAGCCACCGAGCACCGTGCCGGTGGCGACGGCGTAGGACTGCACCCAACCGGTGACTGATTGCCGCGCTTCGGCGAGATCTTCGCGGCTGGGGTTGGCCCAGAGCCGCACATTTTCCAAGAGCGGCCCGCCGACCGTGGCGCGTTTGAACTCGTAGTAGGCTGCGGAAAGCTCGTTGACCGTTGCCTCAAAACCGGGCGCGGGGGCGTCGGAATCCATGTCGGGGACGGATACCTGGTCCCACAACCGGCGATTAAGCGTGAGCATTTCGCGGACATCGGCGCGAGCTTGCTGATAACGCTGATTGGCGGCTTCGTTGGGATCGGTTTCGCCGGGACGCATGAACTGTTTTGCCGTCAGAGAAACGGACAGGCCTTGCAGGTCTTTGAACAACGAGGGGGCGTCCTTGCCTTGTTCCGGGAGGGGGGCGAACTTGGCGAGAGCGGCGCGCTGCTGGTCGACCGTGGTGGCGACGGCGGCGGTCTCCAGTTCGTTGAGTTTGGCCTCGATTTCCGGCAGCTTGCGCACTTCGACGATCGGCAGGCCCAGATCGAGCCCCAGGTTCTCGCGCAGGCGCGTGACTTTGGCCAAGAGGACATCGGGGTTGAAGGCGGTGACCACGCTGGTGGCGTCGCCGATCGCAAACGCCAAGATGGTGAGCATGGGGGCGAGCACGATCATCAAGATGGCTAGCGTGGTGAGCAGCGCCGCCGTGCGAACCCGCCCGCCGCACTTGATGATGAACCACTGATGCACGGGGCGGAACATGACCACCAAGATGACCGCCAGGAACATGGGCAGGAGAAACTGCGCCATCACCTGAAAAAAGAGGATGGCGAACAGCACAATGATGGCGGCGAGGACGACAAACGATACAAGCCGTGCCACTCTAGGCTCCTGCGTCGGTGCATGGTCGGCGAATGGCGGCATTCTAGGTGACGGGCGCCCTTTCGGACAGGCGAACCGACCATCGACGGGGCGCCGTGCTAGCGATAGGTCAGGTGCTCGCGCTGAACCAGGTGCGGCGTGGCGTTGAACCGGCTGAGCGTGAAACGCTGCTGGTCGTAGGCGTATTCGGCGTAGGCCGCGTTGTAGACCATCCAGGCCATCTCCAACGTTTTTTGCGACGAAAGTTGGAGCGCCCGTCCGAGCGTGACGCCGACCGGGCCGCCGCTGGTGAAGATGGCCACGCGCAGGCCGCGCTGCTGGCGGGCCATCACCGCGTCGATGCCGGCCTGCACGCGGGCGCAGAAGTCGGCCCAGGGCTCGATGTCGGCCAGCGCCAGTTCGCCGCGCGACCAGCGGCTGATGACCAGTTCGTACACCTTTTGAAAGGCGCGCAAGGTTTGGGCCTGATCGGTAGCCTGTTCCACCGCCCCGTACAGGCTCTTGATCTGTTCGTCCTGCTCCATCAGCGCCGGCAAGGCCTGCTTGAGGACGGCCTCGGCCTGATACTCGTCGAAGGCGGGGGAGACTTCGACCTGCGGCCACGGCAACCGCTCATCCTGATAGACCTGGCCAATGATTTGCGCGGTGTCGATCTGCCGCTCTCGCGGGCCGGCGATCACCACATCGAAGCGCAAACCTTGGTCGATCCAGTAGCGGGCGAGGCGCCGCGATTGTTCGCGTCCCAACTCGGACAGTCGATCGTAGTTGGCCTCGAAGAATGAGGCCTGCCCATGACGGACGACAAAGAGCGTGCTCATGCGAAGTGGGCTTTCCGAAGCGGTTGCTGATGATGCACTATGCATATCCGCAACTTGGCCGCGAGCAAAGGGGATACGAACGCGCCAGCGATTCCATCCGTTCGCAACATGATTAGTCAGCGTCGGCGACGAACGGGCCGTTTGCGCCAATCAACTCACGTGATTTGGCCGGCCAGTCGGTGTCGGCTATAGTCGTGCGGTCGAAGCGGCAGACGTCAGAATCGAGGTGATTCGTGGCGGATTCAAACCAATCGCAAATGGCGAATCCCTATCAGAGTCCGACATTGGACTCCTCGGTAGATCCGGAAGTGCCGCAGGTGGCCGTCGGCGATCGCTGGATCGAAGTGGGGCCTTATCGGTCAATACGCATCCTGTCACGCATTTTGATTGCGCTATTGATAGCCAACTTGATCGGGAATCTTGTCATGGCAATGGCGAGTTTCCTTCAAGTACTGCAGCCTGACATGTATTTTGCAGGCGAGGGACTATCTCCGCTGGAACTCGTGATCGCCGGAGTGGCTTTTGGAACCGTGATCGTATATCTCACCACCGCAGTCACATTTCTACGTTGGGTCTACCGCGTTCACTCAAATCTCCCTGCGCTAGGCGCGAAACGTTTGGACTTTTCCAATGGCTGGTCGGTGGGATGGTTCTTCGTGCCAATCTTAAACCTCTGGAAGCCGTACCAGGTGATGAAGGAGAACTTCCGAGGAAGCCTACCGGGAGCGAGCTATGACGGAGACGACTCCATACCCATCCCAAGTTGGTTGTGGACCTGGTGGATGTTTTATGTTGTGTCGGGCATCGGCAATCGAGTGTCGCACCGCATATCCACGCGCATAGAAGACCCGACAATCCTGCAATCACTTGCGGTATTCGAAGTCGCTTTAAGCGTGTGGGATGTGGCGTTGACGCTGCTGGCGCTGTGGGTGGTGTGGCGAATTAGTTCGCTGCAAGAAACCAAGGCGACTGCCGCAGGACCCCAGCTTTATTAGGGGCCGTCCGCACACACTGGCCAGTCGCCGTCGCCCGCGATACCTTGTGAAGCAGGCGTCCGGCGTTGCTGGCGCGCCGGACTTTGCCCTCGTAGCTCAGGGGATAGAGCAACGGTTTCCTAAACCGTAGGTCGCAGGTTCGAATCCTGCCGGGGGTATTCGCTGTGGTCGCGGCTTGAGTTGAGCTGCGCTTCGGGAGCGCCGTGGCGCAGCGTGCTGTCGGCATGGTTGACGTGGCGCCCTGGCGCGCCGGATTGCAGCGCCGCGCGGAAGTCGGCGGGCAGCGGCGTCTTTTCCAACGTCTTCGCGTCGACCAGCACATAGACCGATTCGGTCGTGGCGATTGGTTCTGGCCGACCGGCGACGTGAATCTGGCACGCGAGCGTGAACGAGGTCGTGCCGAGCGCGGTGGCTTCGACCGCGATCTGGAGCACGTCGTCGAAGCGGGCGGACGATTTCCACTGGGTCGTTTGTTTGACGACCTGGTAATCGAGCGGCCCATTCATCAGCACTTCGCCGTAGCCTAGCGCGCGCAGAAACTCGAGCCCAGCCAGATCGACATACACGCCGTACTGCGCGTTGAAAACGATTTTTTGGGCGTCGCACTCGCCGTAGCGAACGCGGAGGTAGTAGCGGAATGGATCGTCCATGCGGAACATTGTAGCCAGCGCGCGGCCAAAAAAATGATGTTGCCCGGTACTTTTCTGACGCCATCCGCGCGCGGCGACGAATTGCTCCGCCAGCGCAAAAAAAGGCGCAAAAACCCGTAAACGAAACGCGGCGGAGTCTTAGTTTGGCTGGCGCGAAGCGGTCGCTTCGCCGGGCGTGCGCACGCAGCGGAAGCCGAGGTGCGACATGGAGCTATCCGGAGTCGTGCCGCGGCGAGCGCTGGGGCGGTAGGAAGCGCAATAGGCATCGTTGCACAAGAACGATCCGCCGCGCTGCACCCGTTTGGGAGCATACGGCTCGGTGGGGTCGAAACTCTCATCTGGCCCCGGGGGGTCGATCAGCGGCGCCGCCGCGGTGCTCGCCTGCCTCGCGTAGGCGTCGGCGCGATACCAGTCGGAACACCACTCCCAGACGTTGCCGGCCACGTCGTACAAGCCATACCCGTTGGGGGCGAACGACTTCACGGGGGCGGCGAGGATGTATCCATCGGCCGCGGTATTCTGGTTGGGGAAGTGTCCTTGCCAGACATTGCACTGCGGCGCCGCATCAGAAATTGGATCGTTTCCCCAAACATTTGTGGCATGCGACAAACCGCCGCGGGCCGCGAATTCCCATTCGGCCTCGGTGGGCAATCGCTTGCCAGCCCAGCCTGCATAGGCGACGGCATCATCCCAACTAACCTGGACCACCGGTTGCTGGCCACGCCCCTGGAGATTGCTTTGCGGCCCGCTGGGATGGCGCCAATCGGCCCCGGGAACCCATGCCCACCAGGCAGCGAAATTGTCGAGCGGCACTGGCTGTGTCGGGGGAGTAAACACCATCGACGCCGCGACCAGTTTTTCGGCGGGGGGCTGGGGGGTGTCGGGAGGAAGTTGCTTTTTCAGTTCTTCCCAGTCGGGGGCGCGCTCGGCGGTTGTCTGATAGCCAGTGGCGGCCACGAAAGCGGCGAACTGGTCGTTGGTGACCTCGGTTTCGTCCATCCAGAATCCGGAGACCTTCACGCGATGCAATGGCCCTTCGTTGTTCCAACTCAGGGGGTCGTTGCCTCCCATCGTGAATTCGCCGCCGGGTATCCAGACCATGCCGTCGGGCTTTGCGCCGGGGGGCCGATCGGTATTGGGCACGGTCTCTTGCGCCGCGGTGGCTGCCGGTGGAGGTGAGGCAGCCAGATTCGATTGTGTCGGCTTGGGGCGGCTCACGGCCCAGGCAATTGCAAACCCCACCAAGCCCAAGGCGCACCACAACGCGACATTTCTAAGGCGAGAAGGGGCTTTGACGGATGGAGAGCGTCCACGCTGGCTCATGTATTTTTTCCGAAGTTTGCAACCCGCGGCAGAGCAGTCGCCGCGCAACATAGCTACTTCGATCTTATTCGAGCGACCGGCGCAATGCCTCAAGGATGCGCTGATATTTCGCTGGGCGATTTTGTGCTGGTCACAAGGTGGGCCAACTCGACATCGTTTTCCGCCCGCATCTTGATGAGGATGCGAGATCGATGCTTGGCGGCGGTTTGCAGGCTGATTGCCAAGGTCGATGCGACTTCTTTGAGTCGCCTGCCCGCGACAAGCAGATCGAGCACTTCTTGCTCGCGCATGGTGAGGGTTTCTCGGCGGCGGTTAACTTCGCTAGCGCGGCGGGCTTGGATGGTTCGCGACAAGGCGATTTGGATGCGAGCGATCAAAATATCATCGGCAACGGGTTTCTCCAGAAAATCGATGGCCCCGGCGCGAAACGCGCGCGAGCAGTTTTTCACTTCGCCATGTCCGGTAACAAAAATGGTGGGCAAACGGATGCCGCGGGCCATTATTTGTTCATACAAGTCCATGCCGGTCATACTTGGCAAGCGCCAGTCGAGGATCAGGCAGCCCAGATCGTCCCAATTGGGCTCGACCAGGAAGGCCTCGGGCGATTCCCACAAACGAACCTCAAAGCCGGCGGATTGGATGAGCCAGCCGAGAGAGCGGCGCGCGCCGGCATCGTCGTCGACGATTCCCACCAAGGCGTCTGCGGTCATGAACGTGTTCTCGCGAGGCCGTAAAATTTCGACTTGGTCGAACCCATATCATTCTCAGTAGCGAATCATGGAGCGAGACTATTTTCGATGAGGCGCCTCGGCGCCGCAAGCGGCGTAAACGATTCATTCCGATTCTTTGGCCCCAAGCGTTAATCCTTGACCATTCTTGATTTCTGCTCGTCTGAATGGGCGATTTACTAGGTTGATCGCGCGCGGAGCGGAGATACCGCCCGGAGCCGCACTTGCGCGGATTGCGATGTTGCGACCGACACGCCAAAGCCAGCAGGAACCCGCTACCGCCATGCAGCAACCGGCAGCTTACGACGCCATTGTGATTGGCGGCGGACACAACGGCTTGGTCACCGCCGGCTATCTGGCCAAGGCGGGCAAGAAGGTGTTGGTCCTGGAGCGGCGCCATGTGCTGGGGGGCGCGGCGACCACGGAGGAGCTTTGGCCGGGATACAAGGTGTCGACGGCCGCCTACGTGGTGAGCCTGTTCCTGCCGGAGATCACGCGCGATCTCAAACTAAGCGAGTATGGTTTTCGCGTATTGGCGCGGAGTCCTTCGTCGTTTACTCCACTGCCAGACGGCCGCTACTTGTTGATGGGCCCCGAGCAAGGTTTGAATCAGCGTGAGATCGCCAAGTTTAGCGCGCGCGACGCCGCTCGCTTCGGCGACTATGAGTCGCTGTTGGAGCGGGTTGCCAAGACGCTGGAGCTGGTGCTGAGCCAAACCGCTCCCGACGTGCTGCCGATGCCGCGCGATTGGCGCTCGATTGGGCTAGCGAAACGGCTACGCGACGGAAAGTCGGCCTGGCAGTTGTATCAAAGCATGGGGCGCTTGGGGCGGGACTTGCCGGAGGCGGTTGAACTGTTGACCGGATCGGCGCGCGCGATCTTGGATCGCTGGTTTGAAGCGGACGCGCTGAAGGCAACATTGGCCACGGATGCGATTATTGGGGCCTTCGCGCCGATTTCGGCGCCGGGCAGCGCGTATGTGTTGCTGCATCATGTGATGGGCGAGGCGGGCGGCGCGCGCGGCGTTTGGGGCTATGTGCAAGGAGGCATGGGAGGGTTGGCCAACGCGCTGGAGCGCGCGTGCGCGGACCTGGGGGTGGTGATCGAACGGGAAGTGGAGGTCACGCGGATCCGCACGACCGGCGGAACAGCGCAAGGCGTGGCGCTCGCCGATGGGCGCGAGTTCTCGGCGCCAGTGGTGGCGTCTAGCATCGACCCGCATTGGACGTTCGAGCGGTTTTTGACGCCGGACGAACTGCCGAGCGATTTTCTGGCGGCGGTCCAGCGCATCGATTACTCGTCGGCCTCCGCGAAGATCAACCTGGCTTTGGCCGAGGCGCCGGCGTTCACCGCCTGTGGCGACAACACAGTAGGCCCGCAGCACCGCGGCACGATGCACATTGGGCCGAGTTTGGATTATTTGGAGCGGGCCTACGACGACGCGAAATATGGCCGCCCCAGCGCTGAGCCAATTCTTGAGTTAACGATGCCAACCAGCGTGGACGACACGATTGCGCCCGCTGGGCGGCATATCGTGTCGATCTTCGTGCAGTACGCGCCTTATCAACTGGCCCATGGCGATTGGGATTCGATCAAAGAGTCGTTTGCCGATCGGTGCATCGCCAAGTTGGCGGAGTACGCGCCCAATGTGCCCGGCGCGATCCTGCATCGCCAAATCTTGTCGCCGCTCGACCTGGAGCGCACCTATCGCTTGACGGGGGGGAACATCTTTCAGGGGGCAATGACGATGCACCAGTTATTCAGCTTCCGCCCGGTGGCGGGCTGGGCCGACTACCGCACACCGATTGCGGGCTTGTACCTGTGCGGCGCCGCCGCGCATCCGGGTGGCGGCGTGATGGGAGCATGCGGGCGGAACGCGGCGCGAGAGATCTTGCGCGACAATTAGCCTTGGCGCACTCTCGCGACGGCGCGACCTGGAACGGCAACCTTGTTTAGCGCCCGCCGTCGACGACCAGGCATTGGCCCGACACGTAATTGGCCAGTGGCGAAGCCAGAAACAGGATGGCGCCGGCCGCTTCCTCCGGCGTGCCTCCGCGGCCGAGCGGGATGAGCAATTGGGCCATCACCAGCAGGTCTTGCGGAATGCCGAGCTTGATCTTTTCACCGTCGCGCACAACTTCTTCTTGTTGCGACTTGTCGCGGGTGAGGCGCGTGTCGATCCAGCCGAACGCCGCGGCGTTGGCGCAAATGTTAAAGCGGCCCCATTCCTTGGCGATGGTCTTGGTGAAGCCGATCACTCCAGCCTTGGCGGCGGCGTAATTGGCTTGCCCTGGGTTGCCATCGGTGCCCGAGATGCTGCTGATGTTGACGATCTTACGCGGCTGCGCGTGGCCGGAGGCTTCCAGTTCGGACTTGCCGGCCTCGCGCATGGCGCCGCCGACGACTTGCGTCATACGGAAGACGGCGGTGAGATGGACATCGAGAATCGCCTGCCACTGTTTTTCTTCCATTTTGTGGAGCACGGCGTCCCACGTATATCCGGCGTTGTTGACGAGGATATCGGGCGTGCCGAACGAATCACGCGCGAGCTTCAGAATGCGATTGGGAAATTCGGGATCGGTCACGTCGCCGGCGAGCGTGACGACCTCGGCGCCGCTGGCCTTGATTTGCGAGGCGGTTTGCTCCAACGGCCCGGCATCCAGATCGGCCAGCACCAACCGCGCGCCGGCCTGCGCCATTAAGGTGGCCGTTGCGGCGCCAATTCCGCGGCCAGCGCCAGTGACGATCGCCACCTGACGATGCAGCAATTTATCTAACATCGGAAACGACTTCTCCTGCTTCGAGATAGAACAACGCGATGGAAGCACGCGGCGCAGGCACTTACGGTAGCGAGCGACGGCAATTCCGGCAATTGGCGCGGAGGCCGAAGAATCGATCTGACCGGCGCAACGCTAACCGCGCCATGAGCTAAGCTTTTTATGTTGGATTTCTTCCGGGGAGAATTGATGATGCCGCGGACCCAATTGCTTGCCGCCTTGGTGTGCTTCGCCCTATTCCAGCACAGCGCGCTGGCTATGGCGCCTTTTGCGGAGGACGTGGCGCGGCTGGCGACATCGCCACTGGACGCCAAGCGACAACGGGCACAGAGCAATTCGATTCCGCCACTGGTGACCTTCGTGGGATCAGCGAACGGCGATGAGGTGGCCAGCCCGCGGCGGCCTGATCGGTCGCCAATTTTGCGGTCGTTCGATGCGCGGCTCAAGTCGATTGATCCGTACTTCGCCAATCGCGATCGCGTGAACCGGCGTTCGCCGATCAAGTGGTAATCGGCGCGGCACACGCGGCTGCGGGATAGCGATCGAGCATTTCGCGTAAATCAAATTTGAATTTCCCCAGATTGCCGCCGAAGTTGGCGGCGGACACTGACAATGTTTCGGGGCCGGACGCTGCCCGCGCCGCATCGGCCATGGCGCGGCCGATGATCTGTTCGTCGATGCCGTCAAAGACAAGCTCGTAAGCGCAATTGGCGTCTGGATCGAGTTCGCTGGGATACCGACCGCGCAGGGTAGGACACCATGCCTCATTGGTCGACGCCCGCAGGCCGCGATAGCGTGAGCCAACTTTGCTGCCACTGCGAACAACACCGCCCGGGAAGGGGGCGATGACACCATCGAGCAGATCAATCGCGCTGGCCGCGCGACGCGAGGCGGCCAGCGCCGCCATTTGTGTGGCGGCCTGCACGATCAAACTGCCTCCGCCCACTCCTTTGCCAACGCCGGCGATGGCTTCGACCAAAAATTCGCCATCCATGACGGGAATGCGCCAGTAGCGCCGATCGCCAATGAGTTTGCTGCGCTGATGCCCATCGCCAAAGTAGCGCAAGTGGTTTCCCAGGGGGATGCGCTCCTCGCTTACGGGTAGACCGTTGTAGACAGCGGTGGTGGGGCAGGTCATAACGCACTGCCCGACGCGCGTGGGGACGCTGCGCGCCAGAGATTCGGCCGAGAACCCGAAGAACAACACGACGGCGCCGGGTCTGCCATCGGGCGTGTCTTGCGGAGGCAAGTAGCGATCGAGGCCTGCCTCCACGTCGCAGGCGATCACCGAGGCGGCGTAGCCCGTCACTTCGCGGACGGCGGCATCGAGCCAGAACTGGTCCATGGCGGTGATGATGAGTCGCGCATAGCGCATACGAAATGCTTCGGCGTAGGCATCATGCACGAAGGTATTCGCGAGCTTCATGAAGGGCGCGCTCTAGGGTAGTGCTGAATTACGGCGTAGGATGGACCTTCGCCGGAGAGGCAGCATCGCTCGTCACCTGGTCGGTTAGGTCAACGACCGCAAGGCGATTAGTATACGCGAACGCCCGCCGCAGAGTCCCGCCCCACAATAATCCATTGCTGGATTGCTCCCCTCGTGCCAGACGCCACATCTGATACAGGCAGCGACAAGAGGCAAGTGCCCGACGCCGTTTGTCTGGGTTGTGGTTGCCTATGCGACGACCTGGTGGTCGAGACGACGGCGACTCGAGTCGTCGGCGCGCGGAACGCCTGCGACAAGGGATTGTGGTGGCTGACAAGCGACGCCGCCGATCGCTCATGGATCGCGCGGATTCGCGGCGACGCTGCCGAGTTGAACGCGGCCATTGAGCACGGCGTGAACATGCTAAAGGGGGCTCGCTACCCGCTCATTTATGGCGGCGCGGACTTGGACTGCGTGGCGCAGCGGCGCGCGATCGCCATTGCCGATCGGCTGCGCGGGTGCGTTGATTTTTGCCTGACCGATGAACAGCGAGCGACGCTGCGCGCAGTGCAATCGGTTGGCCAGGTCACCTGTACGCTGGGGGAGATCGCGAACCGCAGCAACATGGTGGTCTACTGGGGCGCCGATCCCGCCACTACGCACCCGCGGCATGGCGAGCGGTATGCGCTAGCGCCGATGGGAGAGTTTGTGCCGCGCGGGCGCGCCGACCGCACCTGCGTGGTGGTCACCGACCGGGAAGTGGCCACCGAAGCCTGGGCCGACGAGGTCTTGCGAATTCGATCGGGTCGCCATTTTGAGGCAATCGCCGTGCTGCGAGCGCTGGCGACGGGCGCCGTGCTGGAAGCCAGCGAGGTCAAGCGGCAGACCGGCGCGGAACTTTCCACCTGGCTGCGACTGTTGGGACAAATGAAGGATGCGCAATACGGCGCGATCTTCTACGGAGACCAGCTTGGCGCCGCTACAGCGCCTGCAACACCTGCCTCCGAATCCAGCAGCAACAAATACGACGCCGGGATTGGTCGCCCTCCCCATTCCCCGGCGTGTCGGGGCGAGGATGTTGAGTATTGCTCTAGTCACCTGATCGTCGAGGCGCTGCTTCGATTGGTGATGGAGTTGAACGAGTTTGCGCGATTTGTTTCGTTATCGCTCGGCGGGGGAGGCAACTCGGCCGGCGCCGAGGAGACGATGACTTGGACGACAGGCTATCCGTACGGCGTGAGCTTCGCGCAGGGGTATCCGCGATCTTTTGATCGCGAACACCTCGGGGAGGCCATGTTGGCCCGCGGCGAAGTCGACGCGGCGCTACTGGTGGGAGTGAACCCGGCGGAATTGAATCACGCGGCCCAGCGGCATTTGGAAACAATTCCTAGGGTGTTGATCGATTGGCGAAGCGAAACCGCGGCGAGTCGCGCCGACGTGGCAGTACGTATAGCACGACCGGGCATCGAGACGGGGGGCACGGCCTATCGCGCTGATGGCGTACCGCTGCCACTGAGGCCGGTGCGACTGTCGGCGGCGCCGGCAGCGGCCAGCGTGCTGGAAGCGCTGGAGCGATCGATCCTTGCCACGCGAGAAACCACTATTGCGTCGAGGGAAGCGTGACGGAACCGGCGCCAAGGTTCGATTTGCTGATCCGCGGCGGGACCGTATATGACCCCGCCAACGGAGTTGACGGCGCATCGCGCGATCTATGGATTCACGATGGTCGGATTGTCAGCGCGCCCATACTACCGGACGCGCGCCCCGCACGCGTCATCGAGGCGCGGGGCCGGGTGGTCATGCCCGGCGGTGTGGACATGCATTGCCACATTGCGGGCTCGAAGGTGAACTTGGCGCGAAAGATGCAACCCGACGCCGCGCGCGACGGGGAACCAGAGCCGGAGCGCCGGTCGTTGCGCAGCGGTAGCGGTGGGCAGATACCGAGCACCTTCGCCACTGGGTACCGATACGCGGGTCTGGGTTATACGACGGCTTTCGACGCGGCAATTCAACCGCTGGCTGCCCGCCATGTGCATCAAGAGTTGGCCGACACCCCTTGCATCGACAAGGGCTTTTACGTGTTGGCCGGCAATAGCCACTTTTTGATGCAGCGACTGGCGGCGGGCGAGCTTGACGAGGCGCGCGACTTTTTGGCTTGGCTATTGAACGCCACCAAGGCCCACGCGCTAAAGTTGGTGAATCCGGGCGGCATCGAGATGTGGAAGCAGTTGCGCGCCGGCAACGTGGCGAGCATTGACGATGTGGTGGGGCATTTTGGCGTCACTCCGCGAACCATCGTCACTCAGGCCGCGCGGCTGGCCACGGAACTTCAATTGCCGCATGCGGTGCATATTCACGCCAATCACCTGGGTGTGCCGGGCAATTGGCAAACCACGCTCGAAACGATGCGCGCCGTGGACGGGGCGCGGGCCCATTTCACTCACATTCAATTTCACAGCTATGGGGGGAGCGACGAAGCGAGCCTGTCATCGGCCGCCGCCGAGTTGGTCGAGTATGTCGACGCGCACAAGAACCTGACGGTCGATGTGGGACAGGTGCTGTTTGGTCGCACGACCAGCATGACGGGGGATGGGCCGCTGGGGCATTTTTTGCATCAAGTGTATGGCGGCAAATGGTACAGCGCCGACATCGAGCAAGAATCGGGCTGCGGCATTGTGCCGATCGAGTACAAGGAAAAGAGCCTGGTGCATGCTTGGCAATGGGCAATCGGCCTGGAGTGGCATCTGCTCATGCGCGATCCATGGCGCGTGGCAATGAGCACCGACCATCCCAACGGAGGCTCCTTTCTGGCGTATCCGCAGATTATTCGCCTATTGATGGACAGAGAATATCGACAAAGCATGCTGAAGCAGGTACATGCCGTAGTGCGGGAAAAGTCGCTATTAGCGACCTTGAATCGGGAATACACGCTTGGCGAGATTTGCATCATTACCCGCGCGGCGCCCGCGCGTATGTTGGGTTTGAAGCACAAAGGGCATCTCGGCGTCGGGGCCGACGCCGACGTGACCATTTACGATCCGGGCAACGATCCGGCGGCGATGTTTTCGCTGCCGAGATACGTGATCAAGGCGGGGCAAGTGCTGATCGATGATGGCGAACTGCGGGAATCGGCGCCGGGTAACACGTTGTTCGCCGCGCCAGAGTACGACGACAAAATCGAGATGCGGCTGGCGGATTGGTTTGAGCGGCGGTACAGCGTGCGGATGGCGAACTTTCCCGTGGCGCTCGACGAGATTGAATCGCCATGCCAGATCGCTTGCCATCAACCGGGGGGGTGAGGCGAGCGCAACAGTTCGTCGAGTTGTTCCGGGGTATCGAAGCTCCGGCAGCACTGGAGCGCCGGATCGACCTCGATCAGTTCTTGTTCGGTAATGCGGCGGGCGCTACATAGCTTCAGCAGGTCCATCGGACCGGCCGACCCGCAGTCTTGCAGGTGCTTTATCATTGCAACAAGTCTCGTCGCGTAGACGGCGGCCAACGGTTGCGGCGCCGCCGACAGCACAGGTATTGCGATCTCGTGGCCAGTGGAAAGCGCGACGACGCGGCTTACGAAAGCGCTGGTTAAGAGCGGCATATCGCAGGCACACAGGAACGCGCCGTCGCAGCCGCGCTGTTGGAGGTGTTCCAATCCAACGCGCAGCCCTTCGAGTGGGCCGATTTGATCGCATTGATCGCGGAGAATCTCGATGCCAGCCGGCAGATTCGGCAACGACTGATTCCGCGCCCCGACGACAACGACTGGATCGAGCGCTGCGCCGACAATGCGAACCGTGCGGGCCAACCACGTTTCGGCGCCGAACAGCAATGCCGCTTTGGGGCGGCCCATACGGCGGCTTTCTCCCCCGGCCAAGACGATGGCGCCAATACGATGCTCAGCGGTCATGCTCAAATTCGCGATTGGAGCCAACTATATCCGGCGGCGCCTTGGCGTTATATTCGGCGCGACACGCCAACATCTCGTATTGTAGGTGGCGGGTAAACCCTTTACCGCGCCGCCAGCCCCATGGATTCGCCACCGCCCTGATGCCGCTCACGCTGGAAATTCGAACTACCACGACGGCGCCGATCTCGTTGGAGGAGGTGACTCCCGCGGCGCTAGAGAAGTTATCGACGTCACATGTCGAACGCCTGGCGATACAGCATGGCAATCGCCGAACGCCGCTGGGCGAGCTGTTCAAGGTGAGCGGCAACGCGGCCGACGGTGAATTGCGCCTGCTCGGCCAATTGGCCGGGGTCCACTGGATCGGCGCTCGCATGGAGCAGGGAACGGTGCGAGTTGAAGGCGACGCAGGCAGGCACATAGGTTCGCAGATGCGCGGCGGCGTGATTTGCGTGAGCGGCAGCGCCGGCGACTATGCAGGCGTGGAGATGCGCGGGGGGCAAATCCACGTGCGGGGCGGCGTTGGAGAGCAAGCCGGTGGCGCCTATCCCGGCAGTCGGCGCGGAATGCGTGGAGGAGCGCTGTTGGTCGATGGCAACGCGGGTTCGGAACTGGGGCGCTCCATGCGGCGAGGAATAATCGCCGTGGGGGGATCGACGGAGGCGGCGCCAGGGTACGATATGATTGCGGGCACGATCGTCATTGGCGGCGAATGTGGTCGCTGGCCTGGGGGAGGAATGCGGCGCGGGACTTTGATCGCGTGTGGCGATCCACCTGAGCTTTTGCCAACATTTCGCTGGGCATGCCGCCAATCGCCGGTTTTTTTGCAGTTGTTGCGTGGCGAACTATTGCGGCGCGGGTTTGCCAACGCCGATGCACTGCTGTCGCGGCAGGAATGGGATGTTTTTAACGGCGATTTGACGACGATCGGCAAGGGAGAAATTCTCGCCCGCGCGCGTTAGCCGTTGGCAGAACGGAGCGAATACGGCAAGCGACGACCTACTCGTGATACGGTCGCGGTAGTCGATGCTCGGGCGACTGCGACAGGAACCTGGCGACTTGCTCTTGGCGCGAGACAGCGTCTGGCAGAAACGCGATTGCTTCTTCGATGGCCTCATCGGATTGAGCGCAACTGAAGCGCAGGAACCCGGCGCCCGCCTCGCCAAAACATTCACCGCCGAGGCAGGCGACGCCTAACCGATCGTCGGCGCCAGCCAGCAGATAGAGCGCCAGGCCGTGCGAAGTGATGGCGAGGCGATTGCAGATCGACTTGACGTTGGGGAAGGCGTAGAAAGTTCCCGCCGGCATCAAACAGCGGACGCCGTCGATGGCGTTGAGGCCATCGACAAGTCGGCGGACTTTGCCGTGGAAAGCGCGCATGTTCGCATTGCGCTCATCGGCATCATGCAGCAGCGCGGCTTGACCGGCCATTTGCACAAAGGGAGGGGCGCACGAGAGAGAAGTGTTGATGAGCCCGGCCAATGTGTTGGCCAGGGCGGGACTGGTCACCGCGAAACCAATGCGCCAGCCGCTCATGCTGTACGACTTGCTGAAGGTGTAGGCCGCGACGGTTTGGTTGAGCATGTCTGGCTGCGCGGCGATCGAGTGATGACGGCCTTCCCACACCATGCGGTCATAGGGTTCGTCGCTGAAGATGGCGATATCCCGTCCGCGAATCAGATCGGCAATGCCGCGCAGGTCGTCGGGCGTGGTCACACCGCCAGTGGGATTGTGGGGCGAGTTGAGAAAGATGGCCTTGGGGCGCGGATCGTCCGCCAAGAATTTTTCGACATCGGCAAGCTGGGGGCGAAATGCGTGGCGCTGTTGAAGATCGGCGATCCAGGGACGCGCGCCACGACGAGCAATGTTGGGCAAGTAGGTGGGAAAATAGGGGCCAAACACCAACACGCCGTCGCCGGGGTTCAAGAACGCCTCGCAGAACAGCAGCTCGAAGACTTTGGCGCCATGCCCTGCGATGATATTGTCGGCGGTGGCCGGGATACCGTATTCGCTGGCGACAAACTGGGCCGCGGCTTCCCGAAAGGCTGGCAGACCAGCCGAGGGGCAATAGCGGGTTTGTCCCGCTTCAATCGCCGCAATGCCGGCCGCAGTCGCGGCTTTAGTTGAGGGAAATGGCGAATCGCCGATTTCCAGTTCGATGACGCGTTTGCCTTGTGCCATGAGCTTTTGAGCCATCGCCAACACAGTGAACGCCGACTCAACATGCAAATCACTGGCAAACTGGCTGAGCGTTACGGCCATAGTATTTGGACTCGATGGATAGTGCAGGTATGTGTCACGACCGTACTGAGATTCCGGGTCAAATCAAGTCGCCGACTTGCAGAAGCGAAAGTGGGGTTGGTTTTTTGTCGCTCACCGCGCACAGTTGGGCAATGGAAGTTGTGCATTGATTTCGCATTTTCTTGGCAATCTCACTGACTGGCGTAGGGCATTTTTCGCGCCGCGATCTGATATAAGCACCGTGAAGGATTCTGAGATTGGCATTTTCTCTTTTGGCTTCCCCTCGACCTGAATTGAGTTGATCGATGGCTGAGCAATCGCCCGAACGGGGCGTGATCTTCGATATGGACGGCGTTCTGCTGCGCACGGACGAATATCACTACCAGTCATGGCGCGAGATGGCGGACGAACTGGGAGTGTCGTTTTCGCGGCAGACGTTTGACCAGCGAATGCGCGGGGTCGAGCGGTCGACGGCGCTGGCCATCTTTTTGGAATCGGCGCCGGGGCGCTTTGACGACGCGCAGTCGCGGGAGTTGCTAGACGAGAAGAATCGCCGATTCTTCGCCATCCTGGAGCGCGAAGGGATACGCCCGCTCGATGGGGTGATGGCGCTAATTGACGCATTGCGGAGGCGGCGAGTACCGATTGGCGTAGGATCGTCGAGTCGTAACACGCGAAGGCTGTTGCAGGCCGCCGGTCTGGCGAGCTTGGTTGAGGCGGTTGTGGACGCCAACGACGCGCCAGGCAAGCCATCGCCCGACATTTTTTTGTCGGTGGCAAAGGCATTACGCCGGTCGCCCGCTGATTGCGTGGTGATCGAGGACGCATTCGACGGTATTGAAGCGGCGCGGCGGGCCGGAATGGCGGTGGTGGCAGTGGGAGACCGGGAGCGTTTGGGAGAGCAGCCGAATTTTGTGCCGACGCTCGAAGGGATTGACGTCGATTGGTTGCTGTCGCTGCCGCAGCGGCGACTAGCGACCTAGCAATCACTCGTGGTTGACAAGATATTCGCTCGGAGTTGCCACAGCGCCAGCGGCGAGCCACCTGGCAGTACCACGCGACAAGCAGGCAGTGACTCAATCGTGCGAGTCTTCTTGCGCGGGTTCTGGCAGCCAGAACGAGGTAATGAAGCCGAGCGTGTAGACAATGGCGGCAGTCGTGGCGGCGGCATAGGCTAGCCGCTGAAACGGCGTGCCGCTGGAGAACAAGTTGGCAATCGCGGGCGTCAGCACCGCCGCTGACGTGCCGATCATGCGTCCGCCGACATTGGCGGCAAAGCCTTCACCGGTGCCGCGCAAGTAGGCGGGATAGACCACCGGCAGGTAATTCCCCCAGAAACTGAACTGGGCCACCGTGAAGAAACCAGCCAATGCGATTCCCCATTTGAGCAATTCTACATCCTTGGTGGCCCAAAACACGAATATCAGTGGGATAACGATCAGGCCCGGAACCTGGAAGACGCGCAACAGCGCGCGGCGACTGACGATATACATGGCCAGCACGGCCAAGGCGCAGCGACCCAGCAGGCCGCCGATCTCTTGCCAAGACTGCACCCGGCTGACGGCCTTTTGCTGTGCGCCAGCCACCTTTCCAATTTCTGCGCGCAGCGCGCTGGTGTCGCTGCCTGCTTCCTTGGCGGCTTCGAGTTCCTTACGGAGTTCCTTGAGCTTCGGCGCGCCAGCGACCAAGCCGGGCACGATTTGCGGCGTGAATTGAATGGCGCCGAACGCGGCGCCATACGCGCAGGCGAAGAGGATGGTGGAGGCAATGGTGGTACGGCGGAATTTGGGCGCGAAGAGTTCCGCCAGACTTGGCCGCTTGAGCGTGCCGGCGCGTTTCTTTTCGCACCACACGGGTGATTCGGGGAGGAAGGGGCGAATGACGATCAGCGGCAGCGCCGGAATCAAGCCCGAGATCAACGTGTATCGCCACGGTTCGTGCGTGCCGTAAATAGCGGGTAGCTGATCGGCGTAGTGGATTACCAGATAATAGACTCCAGCGACCAAGAGTCCGCCCAGCGACGAAAACGCCTGCGTGACGCCCAACACCCACTCGCGCTGGCGCGGATTGGGAAAGACCTCGGCCAGCCAAGCGACCGCGGCGACAAACTCCACGCAAACGCCGACGAAGGTGGCGCACCGCAGGACGAGCAGCATTGCCGCCGAAGTGGCAAAGCCGGCGGCAAAGGCCGAGCAAGCGTAGAGCAAGATGCTCCAGGTAAGCACACGGCGGCGGCCAAACCGATCGGTGAGGTATCCGCCCAAGAGGCCAAAAGTTCCGCCGCACAGGGCGCTACCCCATTGAATACGCCCCGTCCAAGTGAGGATCAATTGGTGGCCCGACTCGGTCAAGGGATCGACGCTGAGCAACTGCGCCAAGGCCGGTCGCGCGATGAGCGGCATCATTAGCAGTTCGTAGATGTCGAACGCGAAGCCGATGACCGCGACCAAGAGAATCAACCAGTGCGTGAGAGTCAGCGGTTGTCGCTCGGGTTCGCGAATCTCCATCGTGAGCCACCTATCGAGAGTGAAACGTTGGGCGCCAATTAAAATTACGCCGGCGCAAGTTTCCGATGATACGGGGCCATGTGACGAGCGACAAGCGCGGCGCCCCGCTTGTGAGCGAGGCCGATAGACGCGAAACTGCGCATTCGCCGCGATGCAAAAAAATCTCAGAATCGAATGAATTCAGGAATTGGCTTGCGATGACAGACCGCGAACGCTGGACCGTGTACCCGTTGTTGCTGCTGGCGCTAGGCATATCGATGCGCGACAAGTTGGCGCCGCCGCCGGTGCTGCGCACGAAAGACTTGCAGTGCGAACGCTTGGAGATTGTGAGCCCCAAGGGGCATCCACGGGCGGTCATTGCCGCGATGGGGGAAAAATCGGGGATCGTCGAATTATTGGGCGCCGATGGCAAGCCGAAATTGCTGCTGGCGGCAGGATCGGACCAATCGGATCGTCCGGTGATTCAGTTGCTGGGGAGCGACGGCGACGCGCGTGTCGAAATGACGGTGTTAAAACAAGAGGCTGGCAGCGTGCAGTTGCGGCGTAGCGCGGATCAGACCATCGTCGCGCTCGGGACCGACAAGGAGGGAACAGCGGGCGCCATCACCACTTTCGCCGGGGACAACTTGCCGACGGTGGCAATTGGTTCCGTGGCCGGCAATGGCGTGGTCAGCACGGCGGGGCCAGACAACAAGCGCTTGGTGGACTTGACGTTTGCAACCAACGGGGCCGGCAGCGTCACGACGTATCTTGGCGACAGCAAGCAGGTGGTGCTCGATTCGCATCAAGACGCAGGCCGCGTCAGCACAATCACGAAGGACGGCCGATTGCAGTTCATCATCACCGGCGATGAGCAAGGTCTGGGGCGGGCGATTGCCACCGACAAGCAAGGCAAGCTCTACCTGGCGGTCATGGCAGGATTGACGTTGGCCCCGGCGACAGCGCCCGCGCCCGAAGCTGACCCGAAAGCGGAACCGTCGCCCGACAAACCCGAGGGCGAAGCGCCGCCTGCCGACGAATAGCGCAGACTACTTGCCCGCAGCGCTGGCCGCCTCGGCGGCGGCAGGTTGCTGAGCCACCTGTGGCTGGCCGAAGAGTCGGTCGCGATAGAGCAGCAGGCCATGCGCGGCGTGGTAGAGGGCGCCGCATTCAACATCCATATCGCGCGTTTCGTCGAGCAGTTGGCACATGGCCACGGCGCCGCGCCGCAGCGCGGGATCGTGAAGTTGTTTTTCGTCGGCCGACATGACGAGAAACTCGAACGTATGCCCGGTGGCGTGCAAGACGGTGGCGATGTCTGGCGAGGTAGCCGGCCGTTCAAAAAAGGCGACTGAAAAGTTGCCGTCGGCCTGCTGGTACTTGAGTGCGGTCGCCACCGATTCTTTCACCTTTTTGTCAGCCGCGGCCCAGCCGCCAGTCAACTTGCCGCCTTGCGCCAGGTGCAGATTGAGTGCCATGGCCAGTCCATAGAGCCGATGCGTGCCACCGCAGGGACTTTCCAGCAAGTTTTGTCCGGCCTCCATTTCGGCAATCTTTTCAACGGTCCATTCGGTACCGTCCTTCGACTTCCAAGTCGCGCCGGGGGGAAGGTAGGTGCTAAGGGCCATGAGGGTCCAGCTAGCTTCCATGCCGGGGTGGATGTCCCATTGGGCTTGCGTCAGCAGGTCGCTGAGCTTGAACGTTTGCCCTTTGACGACGATGGCGTCGTCTGGGGCCAGCCCACACTGCGAGAGATAGCCGATCCATTGATCTTCGTGACCTTGGCCGATCTTGGTGCCGGGCTCCAGGACGGCTTCGAGACCGTGATCTCCGGGGCGCATGGTCCAGCCGCGAATCTCGCCGCCTTGCACCAGATAATCGAGAGCCGAAACGAGCTTTCCGTCGACCTTGATTTGCAAATCTCGCCCGTAGGCCAGAATGCCGTGGACGATCTGCCAGGCGTTGTGATCCTCGGCGGTCATGTGCCGCGCGCGAGTGAACTCAATCGTGTCGTCGAGCCGTTTTTTGAGCGCGACGTCGTCTGTAAGTTCCGGCGCGCTGGCGGGGGTGATCTTGGCCGCGGCTTTCTGTTCCGCCACGGGGGAACAACCGCCGATGGTCAGCAGCATCGAGACGAGGGCGCCGCTAGCGGCAAAACGGGCGAGTTGCATGAGAGTTCACTTCCTTAACCCAAGGCGGGAGCAGCGCGGGGAGGCAACTGCCGAAAGGCGGGTGGGCGTTAGCGAGGACTTACATGAACATAGCACGAAATGGGGCGGAATTCCATTTTGGAATTGGATCACCGCCCGGTTGTGAACTGCGATTTTTCAGCTCGCGTTTTCAACGCGTAGAGATCGGCGCCGCAGCGCGGCACCGACGATTTTTCCTAGCTCAATGGCGGTGGCGGGAAATAGCGCGATCAATAGAACGACCGGCCAAGAAATCGCGCCTTCGACGCCAAAGACGCCGCGCGTCCAAGGCAGCGACACGACCATCCATTGCAGCATCGCGGACAAGGTGATGGCTATGAACAAATACGCATTTGAGAAAGGTCCGAGTTCCAACATCGTGGATCGCTCGCTGCGGCATGCCAGCGAAAAAAAGAGCTGAGCGACGACCAAGACGCAGAAGGCGGTCGTACGGGCCTCGGCGAGGTTGGCCGATTGCTCGTCGTATCGCCACCAAAAGGCGATCGTGGCGGCCAGAGCCATCAGCAGGCCGTCGCGTAGGATGCGCAGGGCGCGCTGGCGCGTGATGACGGGCTCTGAGCGCGGCCGCGGCGGATGGCGCATCTGATCGGGATCGGGGGGCTCCAGCGCCAGGGCGATCGCCGGGATGCCGTCGGTGACGAGATTGATCCAAAGAATCTGCACGGCCAATAGCGGGGCTGGCCAGCCCAGCAGCGCCGTGGCGAACATGAACATCACTTCGCCGGCGTTGCAGGAAAGCAAATAGCGAATCACCTTTTGGATGTTGTCATAGATTCGCCGTCCCTCGGCGACGGCGCCGACGATGGACGCAAAATTGTCGTCCATGAGCACCATATGCGAGGCTTGCTTGGTGACATCCGTGCCCGTGACGCCCATGGCGATGCCGATATCCGCCGCTTTGACAGCGGGGGCGTCGTTGACGCCGTCTCCCGTCATGGCGACCGTTTCGCCGCGGGTTTTGAGGGCCTGCACGATCTTGAGCTTGTGCGCGGCGGAGGCGCGTGCGAACACCGAGATTCGCCGCGACTCGTTCGCCAACTCTTCGGGTGACCATCGATCTAGCTGCTGACCGCTGGCCACTGAGCGATCGTCGTCCACAAGTCCCAATTCGGCTGCGATGGCGCGAGCCGTCTCGGGATGATCTCCGGTGATCATGACCGTCCGCACGCCAGCGGCACGACACTGTTCGATAGCGGGCCGCACTTCGATTCGCGGCGGGTCGATCATGCCCACTAATGCGGCAAAGACCAGTTCGCTTTCGACAAAGCCCTGCGCGTCGCGTGCTGGATCGCGGCGGTAGGCCAACGCCAGCACGCGCAGCGCGTGCGAGGCCATTTCGCTGGCCGCAGCTTGGAATTTGTCCCGGGCCGCTTGATCGAGCAAGCGCACTTCGCCATCGACCAAGTAGAGCTTGGATTGAGAAAGCAACTCTTCAGGAGCGCCTTTGACGCACATCAAGGCGTGGTCCACCTCCTGGTAAACCACCGACATGGCGCGTCGTTCTGGATCAAACGGCCGCTCGTCGAGCAGCGGAGGCCGCTCTTCGATCTTCCACCCGGCCTTGGCTGCCGCGACCAGCAGGGCCCCTTCGGTGGGGTCGCCGAGTATCCGCCAGCCAGAGACGCTGCTGTCGGGAGCCAACAACTGGGCATCGTTGCACAAGTAGCCGATGCGCAGCGCCTGCTTGAGATCTGATTCTCGCCCGCCGGTATTTGCGGAACTGGCGGCGCCGCGGAGTTGGAACTCTCCCTTCGGCTCGTAGCCCGTGCCAGTGACTTCAAACCAAGCATCGCCGACTAGAACCTGGCGAACGGTCATTTCGTTGCGTGTGAGCGTGCCCGTCTTATCGGAGCAAATGACCGTCACGGAGCCGAGGGTTTCGACACTGGGAAGCTTGCGCACCAGCGCGTTCTGCTTGGCCATTCGTTGCAGGCCGAGAGCAAGGCAGATTGTCACAACACTTGGCAGGCCCTCGGGAACTGCGGCGACCGCCAAACTGACCGAGAGCAGCAATACATCGAGCCATTCGCCACCGCGCCAAATGTGTAGCGCGAAGATGATCGCCACGAGCACCAGACAAAGGACGATCAGCTTTTTTCCCAACTCCGCCAAGCGGCGCTCAAGCGGGGTCGTCTCGCGCCCGGCGGCTTGCATCATGCCCGCGATATGCCCTAGCTCGGTGTTCATTCCGATCGCGGTCACCAAGGCGCGGGCACGGCCGGCAATAACCATGGCGCCGAGAAAAGCCATGTTCTTGCGGTCGCCCAAGGGCGTTTCTGGGGCGGACACATGATCCGCCGATTTTTCAACCGGAGTCGACTCGCCAGTGAGGGCAGCCTCCTGCGTTTGCAGGGCATACGTGCGCAACAGGCGAACATCGGCCGGAATGTTGTCGCCGGCCTCCAATTCGACGACATCACCGACAACCAGTTGTTGCGCCGGTATCTGGCGAATTGCGCCGTTGCGAACCACGCGGGCCAGCGGCGCCGAGAGCTTGCGCAGCGCCGCGAGCGACTGTTCGGCGCGATGCTCCTGCACGAAGCCCAGAATGGCGTTGAGCAACACGATGGTCAAAATGGCGCCGGCATCGATCCATTCGCCGGTCGCGGCGGCCACTAGCGCCGCAACAATCAATATCCAAACAACCAATTGCTGGAATTGCCCGACAAATTGACGCCAGGCGGGGACGGAAGGCGCCTCGCGCAGTTCGTTGGCGCCGAGTTTGGCATGGCGACTAGCGGCTTCGGATTCGGACAGGCCGTGCTGGGCATCGGATCGCCAAATGGCCACGACCGTGTCGCGCTCCAATTGATGAGGCGCGACGCCGCCGGGCCGGGGCGATTCGGTGAGTTTCGGCGCGGACATCACAGTCCATTCGGGGGGAATATATTCGCCATTCGATTGCAACGCAGGCGCCGGATAGCATGGCGAGGAAATTGTGTATGATGCAAGGGCATGTCACTAGCAAACGCGTTGTTTGGCGCCAGTCGAGGAGATTCACCATGCGCGTGCTGATTGGGGTCGACGGTTCTGAAGGGGGTTGGGAAGGGATTTACCAAGCGAGCAAATTGCTTTCGGGAGATCGCGACCAGATCGCGCTGTACTATTCGCCGCCGCAGATCGTGTTCAAGCGCGGAGTTTCGCCGAGCGGCGACATGATCGAGCGGACGCGCACCAGCCTGGCCGATAATGTGCTTGACGAGGCGCTGCAGCGGTTGCCGACCGCGTGGCACAAGCAGGTCGAAAAGATCATTGGCCAGCAGAAGCCGCGCGAGGGCATTCCGGCGGCCGCCGAAAGCTGGAAAGCCGAACTGGTAGTGGTGGGCGCGCGCGGTTCCAGCACGCAGTCTAGAACGGCGATGGGCAGTGTGGCGCGGGCGATCGTGCGCAGCACCAGCGTGCCGGTGATGGTGGCGCGTAAGAAGCTCGCCAAGCAGACCGACGGTGGCTACCGCGTGTTGATGGGCCTGGATGTGATCCCGCAGTCGAAGGCGCCGGCCGAATTTTTAGCGCGTTGCTCCTGGCCCCAACAGGCCAGTGGCCGGCTGCTGCACGTCATTGAGCCCATGCTGGGGGCAGAACTGCCGGAATGGCTGGAAGTGAAAGCGCGGCAATCGCGCGACGAGGCGCTATCGCAAGCGTGGATCGCCGAGTACCAGGCGGAGAAGCGCCAAAAGTACGACGAACTAGCCGAGTACGCCAAGCAGTTGCCGGCGATCTTCCACCAGCAGTCGCCGATCGTATTGGAGGGATTCGCCGCGGAAAAGATTTTGGAGACCATCCAGGCGGACGATATCGACTTATTGATCGTGGGGACGCGCGACCTGGGCGCCTGGCAGCGATTCATGCTGGGGAGCACGGCGGAGAAGGTGGTGCAGCAGGCCACCTGCTCGGTGTTGGTGCTGCACCACTTTGCGACCAAATGACGCATGGCGCACGCGGCCACTGCGCGCAATCGCTTTGGGTACAGGCCAGCGCTTGCCACTGGTGCGCCGTTAGTCGGCGGCGAGCGCGACGCCGACAAACTCGGCAATGACGAGCGGCGCGTCGTTGAGCGCGGCCGCCGCCTCACTGGTCGAGGCGCCGCTGAGTTGCTGTAGCCAAGCCAGGTAAGCATCAAGCGGCGCACGGGGAATGGGCGCATCGCCCCGCATTGATTCGAGCAGGCCTTCCAAGACGCGCGTCACCCGCACCACATCGGGGACTGGTATGGCCAAGGCCGAGGAAATGACCGTGTGCAGCACGCGCACGACGCGAAGGCAGCGGGCGATGTTCAAGGGCCCTGGAGGCTCAATGAGGCTTTCGAGAACTGACGCGCGCTCGCGCAGTTCGCACTGAAATTTTTGCCAGAGAAGCTGATCGACAGCGGTTTCGTATTGGGTGGACATGTTGTGCCAGGGGTCGAACAGCGCCATGAGCCAATGTCATGACGGACCCGCGGTGAGGATTGGGAGTTCAGTACGCCTTGCAAACAGCAAAGCCACCAGCCAGCCCCGGGGGGCGGAGCGCAAAATTGCAAGGCGTTAGCAGTGCTATCGTAGATTGCCTTGCTCAAAAATCAGCCAAGTCGCGGCAGACGGAATAAACGGCCGCTTGCTGAAGGCGCCTGTCATTCTCGGTCTGTATCAGCGAGCGGATTGCGCTTCGGTCAGTTTGCCGCAGTGGGCTGGGGAGCGGACTGTCCGCCGGCGGGGAGCATCAGGGTCATGTCTTTCTTGTCGAGGTTGGTCCAGAAGGTGCCCGGCCCGGCGTGAAAGAGGCGGAGGATCATCTTTTCATTGAGATCTTGAGCCATGGAATAGCGTAAGAAGGCATCGCCATTGTTCTGAAAGACATCGAGCTTCATGCGGTAGAGGCCGCTTTCGGCGGTCTGCTTGAGTTTTTCGGCGTCGGCCTCGGCCTCGCCGAGCAGTCGCACGCGCTGCGCGTCGAGGGCGGCGATCTTGGCCTGGTACTCGGCGGCGATCTTTTCGATCTCGCTTTGAGTGAGGGTCTTGGTGTTCTCAACGTCGCGATCGATGGTGGCGACGATGCGCTCGGTTTGCGCGGCGACTTCGGCGGTGCGCTGCACCACCAGTTGCGTCTCGCGCTCGACATCGGCCTCGCTTTGCGCGGTGGCCTCCTTGGCCTTGTTGGTAAGTTCGGTTTCGGAGGCGATTTGCTTGTCGCGAATTGGCTTGAGGTAGTTTTCCGGGATCACGATGTTGCGGATGAACGCCGAATGGACGGTGACGTTCTTCGTGCGGCAGACGCGCACCAGTTCTCCGGTGAAGTCTTGCTGAAACTTTTCGCGCTTGTTGCCTTCAAGAAAATCTTGCACGCCGTAGTCAATGCCTTTGTCACGGCCAATGGCGTGAGCCTGCACTTGAATGACCTTGTTCTCGACCTTGGTGCGATCGCCATATTCGGCGATGAGGGCCGGCATGTCGGCTGGCAGCACTTCCCACTCGACCGTGCAGTCCATGCTGATCTGAAAGCCTCCTTTGGACGTGAACGTGATGGCCGTTGTGAGGCGCGGGTTTTCGTCGTAATGGAACGAGGTTTGAAAAATGCCAATATCGGCCGGGCTGACTTGATACTCCTTGGGGTTGATGTAATACAGCCCGGGCTGCAGCACCTCGCGCAAGATTCCTTTTTCGTTGTCGCCGTCGGCGAATCGCCCCTTGCCATCGACACCTAACAAGCGGCTCTGCACGCCGACAAAGCCCGGCTTGATTTCGACCGCGTCGGCCTGCTCGACATCGAAGCCATGGCGATTGATGCGATAGGCGCCGGGGGGGAGCACCGCGCGCAGGATGCCTTGCTGTCCCGGATCGGCAAGCAGTTGGCCGGGGCGCAGCGGCTTGCCGCCGCGCGAGATGAGGATGCCGACTTTGCCCGGCGGAATGATGGTGTTCTCTTCAATGTGCCGATCGTAAAGGATCGGCATGACGAAGTGCCACCCTTCGCCTTGCACCTGGGCCTGAATGCCTTGCTCGCCTGGCTCAGCCAGGACGTGATCTTTGGGAAGCGGCTTACCGCCGTTGGCGACGATGACCAGGTGCTTGCCTGGCGGAACGTAGGCGAAAAACTCGTTCCAGGTGAACAACAAGATCGCCAGCGCCACGATGGCGCCAACGCCGCCAACAATCAGCCGGCGATTAAGCTGCGAAGTCTTCTTGATTTGAAAGCGGTCTTTGATCGAATTCGGAAGGTCTGGCGTGGTCATGTGCAAGGTCTCTGTGAGGCGGTTGTGCGGTGCGTCAGCGGACATCGGCCGCGTCGGCCGGCGCATTGGCGGTGGCGGGCGCGGGAGCGCCGTCTTTGGGTTTGAGGTATGACGAGAGCAGGCGGGCAATTTCGCTGTCGTCGGAGACGAAGATTTCGCTAATCGACGGCGCCAGCCGCGCCAAAATGTGGTATTGAGCGAATTGCTCGACGCTGTCGAAGCCGCCGACCGCCTCCTTGAGTCCGGCGACCTCGGCCTGGTTTTTCACGGTGATGACCGCGGCCTCGGCCTCGCCCTTGGCGCGAATGGCTTCGGCCTGCTTGGTTGCGGCATCGAGTTTGAGCTGCGCGTTGGCCAGTTCTTGCTGCATGCGCGATTGCTCTACTTCCTTTTGTTGATCGCTACGTGTTTTGGCCTGGACCAGGCGCGTCTCGGCCTCGACTTTCTCCTTGGCTTGTTGTTTGAGCGCTTCTTTGGCCTTTAATTCCTGTTCGGCCTTGTACTGCCGGACTTTGACTTCGTTGCGTTCGAGTTCGACGCGGGCCAGTTCGCGCTGGGCGATCTGTTCGGACAGTTCCTCCGGCGGCCGCATGTCGGCCAGGGTCACGGCGCGGACTTCAACGCCCAGTTCGTCGCAGCGCGGTTTGACCTTTTCCAAGAGGGCGCGCTGCATTGCCTCACGGGCGTTCGACTTTTTGACGGCGCCAGCGGCCAGGGGTTGCTCCGTGCCAAACAAGATGAAGTCCCGAGCGTCAAAATTGCTGCCTTCGATACGGGCATAGCCGCGGATGTGCGGGAGAATGACCTTTTGCAGAATTTCGTTAGTGGCTTGTTGCTCTGGTGTTTCGTCGGCTTGATGAATGACGCCGCCATCGGTGATGCGAACGAGCAGTTCCGAGGCCATCTCGGGTCGAACGGCATACTCAACCACCATCTGTGGTCGGATGATGAAACCATCGCGTGAGGGAAACTCGATGTCTCCCAAGGCGACGCGATGGCTGCGCACTTCGACCGGCGTGATCTGCTCGATGTAGGGGTTGAGATAGTAGGTGCCGGGGGGAACGATGGTTTTCTGAATGCCGCGGTAGCCATCGGGCACAACGTATTGGCCTTGGCGATCTTCCTTGGCCAGGGCGGCGGGATCCTTGCCAACCTTGAGGGTGCGAACGCCGACTTCCTGGACCTGAATCTCGATGGCGTCGACTTCTTCGTATTTGTACGCGTAGGGATTGATGCGGTAGCTGCCCGGCAGCAGGACGCGGGCGATGATGCCGCGTTCGCCAGCGTGCGGCTTTTCGATGTTTTCACGAGCGAGGATATCTCCCTGGCGAATGCGCTCGTCGGGGATCTGCTTGCCGAACTGGCGCGTGAGCACCAGGCACTTGCCGGCGGGGACGTGGATCATCTTGTGGCGCTGGTACGACCAAAAGATGGGGTTGATGAAGTGGCGCCCCTCGGAGAGCACACCGAGCATGACCCCTTTGTAGGTGGTGTCTGGCGCGATGATTTCGTTCTCGGGGAGGTTTTTGCCCCAGCGGCTGACGCGCACGAGAAACTCGCCGGGGGGCACCTCGACTCGTTCGATCTCCCATTTCCAAAGCTGGTAAATGAGAATGGCGCCCACGACGACGCAGGCCGCGATGATGGCTCCGCGGGCAGGTTTGGTGAATGGCACTTGAGCGCTCCTACAGATTTGGCGCGGCACGGCGCGCCGTTATTTTGCTTGTTGAGAATGATCGTTCGCTTGCTGGTTGGAATCGCGCAGCGGTTCGCCATTGGCGCTGGCGGTGGCAGAGTCGGTTTGGCAAAGGCGTTTTAGCTCATCGAGTTGATGTTCGAGCGTGGCGGCATCGACGTCTGGCGCGTGGTTGGCGGCGAGGTCGGCTGTGTCGGCCGCGACCCGCTCTTTGGCCTGGGCGATCAAGGCTTTTTCTTGAACCAGCCCCTCGGCTTTTTGCCAATTGGCCACCGCGTTGAAGGGATCGAAGCTACTGGCGATCTCGTATTGTTGCTCCAGGCTCTTAGCCTGGGCCAATTGGCTCATCAGGATTGTGCGGCCGACTTCGAATTGGCGAAGTTGCAACTCGGCCAGGTAGAGCCGCCGCCGAGAATCTTCGATGAACGCCTGCTGCCGATCGAGTTGCGTTTGGTAGTTGGCGGACGCATCGCGTTCCAAGTTGAGCTTGTACAGCGCCGCCTTGGCGCCCAACTCGTCGCGGGAACGGACCTCGCACTGGGCCTCGGTTTCCAATTCGCGGATGTTCGTTTGGCTGGTGGCCAGACTGCGGGCAATCTCGCTCTCGGCCGTGACGGCCTGTTCGAGCGCGCGGCGCACCTTGGCGACATGCTCTTGATGCTGTCGCACGACGTCGGCCAAGAGGACTTCTGGCTCAAGTCGGCGGGCGAAAAGAAAGTCGCGACCGCGGCGCAGCAGACTTACGAAGCGGCGCGGGCCGATCACCACCGCCACCAGCAGCACCGGCAGACCAACCCAGAAGGCTAGCCGCAGCAGCACACTCAAAAGCGACATGCGATCTACTCCAGGTCCAGGGAACCAGGGGACCGAGGACTAGAAGCACGTCCTGAGAAGCCGCGTTGGTCAAAACGGGATGAAGAACCCAAGAACTGGCGACAAGCGTAGGTTGAAGAGAGCCCCGAGAAACTCGTTCTCATCGGACACACTAGCCCTTTCGCCATTGATTATCCGCTTGCCAAGCGCGGGTGCAACTGAAAAATTGAGCCATCCGCTGGCGCCTGCTCGGCGGATTTGCCGCAAGTGCGGGCAACTCCGACCCAGCGGCGCGTGCGGCAACCACGTCGCAACTTGCAATACGGCAATCCATTCACGCTGACGCCGCGTATGCAAGTGTAGGACGGAATTTTCGTGCCAGGCCGACTTGCGTCGGCGCCCCAGCTTTGTGAAAAACGCGTACAATCGCCATCGCCCTACCCGACCACCGAGGATTCGCGATGTTGAAATTGATTCAACCGGTCTCATTCTTTCTAGGATTGTGCATGGTCACGACGACAGCCACCGCCAAGGAGCCGCTGACACTGGACGCGATGTTTCGCTTGGCGCGCGTGAGCGACGCGCAGATCAGCCCAGACAGCAAATGGGTGGCGTTTGTCGTCACCACGGCGAACCTGGAGAAGAATTCGACGCAATCGCGGCTCTGGCTGGCGCCCACAGGGGAAGGCGAACCGAGGCAATTGACCAGCACCGAAAAGCACGACCGACATCCGCGCTGGAGTCCTGACAGTACACAGATCGTGTTTGAATCGGACCGTGGCGGCGACACGCAGCTTTGGCTGATCGACGTGGCCGGCGGCGAGGCGCGGCAACTCACCCATCTTTCGACCGAGGCCAGCGCCGGGGTATGGTCGCCCGACGGCAAGCAGATCGCGTTTGTGTCTGCGGTGTATCCCGAGTTCTCGGCTTTGCCATTTGCCGAAAGCGATGCGGCCAACAAGAAGCGAAAGGAAGAGATCGAGAAGAACCCGGTCAAGGCGCGGGTGTTCGACAAGCTGTTTTATCGCCATTGGGATTCGTGGGTGGAAGGAAAGCGGCAGCACCTGTTCGTCCTGGCGGCGGCCGGGGGCGAACCGCGCGATCTGACCCCTGGCGACATTGACGGCGTGCCGACATCGAGCACTTTCTCGGCAGGAGATGACTTCACTTTCAGTCCCGACGGCAAGCATCTCTTGTACACATCGCCGCCGCGAACCGACGAGGCCTGGAGCACCAATCACGATATCTGGCGCGTGCCGGTGACTGGCGGAGAAGCGGAGAACCTGACCGCTGGCAACATGGCCGCCGACACGTATCCGCGATTTTCGCCGGATGGAAAGCAACTCGCCTTTCGACGGCAGGCGAAGCCGGGCTACGAGGCCGACCAGTGGGAGTTGGTCGTGGCCGACGCCAATGGCAAGAATCCGCGCAGCTTGACCGACGCGCTCGATCGCTCGGTCGACGCGTTTGTGTGGGCGCCGGACGGCAAGTCGCTGTACTTTGTCGCCGAGGACCACGCGCAGGCCCCGATTTTTCGGGTAACAGTCGATGGCGGCAAGCCGGCGCAGTTCGCCGCGACGGGAGGAACCTTCTCGTCGCTAACGATTAGCGATCGCGGCCAGCTTGCGGCGCTACAGGCGTCGATGTCGGCGCCGGCCGAAGCGGTGGCGCTGGACGCCAGCGGCAAGGCGCGCAACGTCAGCCGCCGCAATCAAGAGTTGCTGGCGGGATTGAATCTGCCGCAACCCGAGAGCGTGACGGTGAAGACGCCCGATGGCAAACCGATGCAGATGTGGCTCTTAAAGCCGCCGGGATTCGACGCCAAGCAAAAATGGCCGCTGGTGTACCTAGTGCATGGCGGGCCGCAAGGCGCGTGGGACAACAACTGGAGCTGGCGCTGGAACCCGCAGCTCTGGGCGGCGCAGGGTTACATGATCGCGCTGCCAAACCCGCGCGGCAGCACAGGATTTGGCCAGGAGTTCGTCGATCAGATCAGCGGCGATTGGGGTGGACGCTGTTACGACGATTTGATGGCGGGGGTCGCCTATTTGGAGCAGCAGCCATACATCGACACCGCGCGACTGGCGGCGGCGGGCGCCTCGTTCGGCGGCTACATGATGAACTGGTTCGCGGGGCACACCGACAAGTTCAAGACGCTGATCACGCACTGCGGCGTGTACAACTTCGACAGCATGTACTCGACGACCGACGAACTATGGTTCGACGAGTGGGAACATGGCGGGCCGCCGTGGGAGACGCGCGAGTCGTATGAGAAGCACTCTCCGCATCGGTTCGCCAAGAATTTTAAGACGCCGATGCTGATCATTCACAACGATCTCGATTTCCGTGTGCCGATGAGCGAAGGCTATCAGCTCTTCACAACGCTCCAGCGGCTGGGCGTGCCATCGAAGCTGGTGAACTTTCCGGACGAAGGTCACTGGGTGACCAAGCCGGCGAATAGCCGCTATTGGCATGAGGAGGTTTTTGGCTGGCTCAAACAGCACGTGGCGCCCGGCGGCAAATAGGCAATCATGCGCCACGCGCCAGCGGGGCCGTCACCACTTGAGGCCAAATCGTTCGCCGCCAGAACCGGAGTCACGGCCTCCCTTCAGCGGCAGGTTGCGCTTCGGCAGTTTGAGCGGTTCTGCCGGCTCCTCAATCTCCGGCTCGGGCTTCTTTTCGGCTTGAGGCCGAGCCTTGAGCGCTTTGATCGACAAGCTGATGCGGCGATTGGAGGCATCCACCGAGAGCACTTGCGCCTCGATTTCTTGGCCCACGCTCACGACATCGGTGACGCGGAAGACGCGCTTGTGATCGAGTTCGGAGATGTGCACCAGCCCATCGACGCCGGGTTCGAGTTCGATGAAGGCGCCAAACTCCATGATCTTCGACACCGTGCCGGTGATATTCGACTTGGAGGGGTATTTGCTGCTGATGTTGTCCCAAGGGCTTTCGGACAGTTCTTTCATGCCGAGACTGATCTTGCCGGTCTCGGGATCGATCTTGCGGATCTTCACCTTCACCGCCTGCCCGACTTGCAACACCTCGCTGGGATCCTTGACGCGCTGCCAGCTCACCTCGCTGACATGCACCAGCCCATCGACTCCGCCGAGATCGACGAAGGCGCCAAAGGGTTGAATGTTGCGCACGGTCCCTTCGCGCACCTGTCCGGGGGCCAGCGTCGCCAGCAACTCTTGGCGGGACGCTTCGCGTTCGCGCTCCAGGAAGTCGCGCCGGCTCAGGACGAGATTGCGCTTGTCTGGATTGGCCTCGGAGACGATGCAGTTCAACTTTTCGCCGATGAGCGTTTCGAGATTCTCCACGCGGTAGAGGCTAGCCTGACTGGCGGGGATGAAACCGCGAATCTTGTTGACCTCGCATTCCAGTCCCCCTTTGTTGGCGGCGGTGACGCGGGCTTCGACCACCATGCCTTCGGCGACCTGCGACCAATCGGCGATATCAATCGCGCCGCCCGGGAGCGTCAACTCGTAAAGTCCTTCTTCGCCGTCGTAGCGCGCGACCATGACTTCCAATTCGGCGCCGACCTGCGGCTCTTCCGGAAATTGGCGAAGCGGCAGCACGCCTTGAATGGGCTGTCCGAGTTCCACAAAGACATTGTCTCGATGCAGTTTGACAATGCGGCCGCGGAGGCGCGTCTCGGGTGCTAGCTCAGGGGGCGGGGACGCCTTTTCGCTGGAGATCAGGTCGTCCATCGAACTGCCGCCCATCGCCAGTTCGAGTTCGATTTGCAGATCGGGGGACAGATCGCGGCGGATGCTGGGCACCGGCACCTTTTCGGCGCGGCGCAGGTCGCTGGAGACTTTCTCGGCCAAGCGGCTGGTAGGCTCTGGCGCGGGGACCGGCGAGCTGGGCTCTTCGACCGCCGGACCGGGCTGCGCTTCGCCTTCGACCAATGGCGGCGCCGGCGGGGCCGCCGCGGGATGCACGTCGCGCTGCGAGCCAATCTTGATGCGCGGCGCCTTTGAGTCGGCGCCGGCGGGCTCTTGCGTGGCGGGGGCGCTAGATTGGATTTCGCTCGTGGGCAATGTCTCTTGGGCGGCGTCGGTCATGACAGTCACTCGAAACGAGAGTTTCTCAGGTCCGTTGGGTGAAGAGGCGCATACGCTGGGGGGCTTCGGAAGATGCGTGATTTGGCGCCGCCACGAGCCCGCGCGGTGCGGTAATGAGGAACAGTCACAGTGGTGACCAGCTCAAGCGGCAAGGCAAGTAGAGAGATTTGCTAATAGACCCCCGTGGCGCCTCTGAGTTTAGCCTATGTCGCAAGCCGAATTCCAGTCCCGCGCGGAAGCCGTTCGTCGCCAGCGGCGCCGCAATCTGTTAAACACATTCGCAAGGGGAGCGTCGCCCTAGGAAGATGGTGTGTCATGGCCAAACCGATCCACTACGGTCCAGAGATCGACGCGCTGGTCGAGCCGGGTCGATTCGCCGAGTTAGGTGAGGGCCAACCCAATCAGGCGGCGCTGGCGCGGCTGGAAGGCTTGAAGATCGACAACACGCTGGCGGGGCAGAGCATCACCAATCGCAATGCGGCGAGATGCTGCGCGGCGGCGCTATGGCTGTACCACGACTATTTGGACCGGTCGCACACGATCAGCCAATCGATTGACTCCGCCGAGGGGAGCTATTGGCACGCCATCATGCACCGCCGAGAGGGCGATTTTGGCAACTCAAAGTATTGGTTGCGGCGCGTGGGGGATCATTCGGTGTATGCGGAGTTGGCTGATTTGGTCCCCGACATGTTAGGGAAGACGCCCCTGCTGGAGCAATTGCTACCGTCCGGCCGCTGGGATCCCTACGTTTGGGTGGATACGGTCGAAGGCGCAGTGCGGAGCCGTCGGCCTGAACGAGCGGCGTGCGTGGCGATTCAGCAAGCCGAGTGGCGGCTGCTGTTTGACCACTGCTATCGCCAAGCAACGCGGTAAATGACAGTTCCGCAAGTAATTGCGGCGCTTGCTTGAGCCTGCCGGCCCCGTGCGATTAGAATCGTAGGGCGGAACAGACTTTAGGCAAATGGGAGGGGGAATGCTCCAATTCGATTTTGAGAGCAGCATCGCGTATTGGGTCTTTTCGACCGCGCATCAGCTCGCCTGCACCATCAACGAAGAACTTTCGGAATTGGGCATCACGCATCGCCAATGGGAGGTGCTGGCGTGGATTTCGTTTGCCGGCGAGATGTCGCAAACCGAGCTGGCGTCGAAAATGGGGATCGAGGCGCCGACATTGGTCGGCGTGCTTGACCGCATGGAGCGCGACGGCTGGATTGTCCGCGTACCGAGCGAAGTGGATCGCCGCAAGAAGATGATTCGGCCGACCGAGAAAGTCGAGCCGGTTTGGGCCCAGATGCTGGCGCGCGGCGCCGGGATTCGAGCGCGCGTCACCCGCGGCCTGAACGAGGATCAACTGGCCAGCTTGCGCGAGATATTGGGCACGATGCGCAATAATCTGAGCGACGGCACTCCGCGCATTAAGGATTACGGCGATGACGAGTCGGCCGTAGAGCTCGAAGCAGAGACGGCGTAAGCCCGTCCCATAGCGCCAGTCGCTGATCGCATTTCTTTGAGCTCCAGTCTTTGAGTTCTGGGCGAACCTGGGCGATTTCTAATTGAGCACTGCGCTTTGGCCTGCGCAAGTTCGCGGCGGATCATACGCTCTTGAATGAATGTGTCGCGATAGCAGGCCCAACTGCGCGCCACACATTAGCCCGCAGCGAGTAGTCGTAGGCGTGGGCGTTGCGAGACGGCGCCGATGCGGGGCGCCGCGAGGTGGCTTGCAGGGCGGCGAAATGAATTGCGCTGAAAACGCGCAATCAGGGGGGGTAAACTCCGAAAACCGCGATTCCGAAAACCAGTCGCGACATTCAATGCCGGCTACAAACCATTTACCGAATTCATGTTGCGCGGCCGGAGTCTGACTGACGAAGGGTCAGGGTTTTCGGAGTTTTCGGAATCGACGTTTCGAATACGAATTGGCACAACCTCTAATCCAATCCACCAGGACCAAGCGGTCTTGAAAATCTGCGTGGGCGGCGGATTTTTAGATTGAAAATGTAACGCGATTACAATTATCATCTCAGCCGGAGGGAATTTGCATGGCGACACAGGCGCCAGTCGAACGCGCATCGAAGTGGGTGAACCCGGCGGTTCAGCTTCGTAGCCAGGAAACGCTCGCGCGAATCCTGGACGCGACGGAGCGACTGCTGACGGAGCGCTCGTTTCAGGCCATCTCGGTGGCTGAGATCGCCAAGGCGGCGGGCGCTTCGCCGCCATCGCTGTACGCCCGATTCGAGAACAAGCAGGCGCTACTGGGCGCCTTGTTTGAGCGTCATGCCGCCGCGCAGCGCTTGTGGATCAAGCAGATTCTGGCCGCGGAGGTGTGGCGCGATGTCCCCTTGGCGGCCATGCTGCGACAAACACTGCCGGCGATTGTCGAGGTGTATCGCGCGAAGCAGGGTTTGATTCGCGCGTTTCTCGAACAGGCCGCGAGCGACGCGCGATTTCGGGCTGAATGGCAGGAGCTCGGAAAGTTCCTGCAAGATCGGGCCATCGAGATCGTACTGGACCACCGTAGCGAGTTGTCGCACGACAATCCGCGGCGGAGAGTGGAGTTGGGGCTGGAGGTGGTGATCGCCACGTTCGCGCTGCGCATCGTGCTGCACACGATCGACGACCAGGACATGAACGAACTGGCGGAACTGCTGACACAAATCATGCTGCGACATCTGGGGGTGGCAGACTTGCCGAAAGCGGGCGCCTAGTGGCATTGGATCCCGTCACCTGTTTTTCTCCGTAAGGCGAACTTCGATGGCAACGAACATGACGCGAAATTGTCTGACGCTCGCACTCTTGGCGCTCTTGGCCGCCGGGTCTGCGCAAGCCGAGGAGGCTGGCGGCGCCTTGGGATCGCAAGTGGCGCCATTCAAACTACCCGCCGTGGGGGGCGCCACCTGGTCGTTGAACGACGTGGCCGACGCAAAACTGGTGGTGGTGGCGTTCATTGGCACGGAGTGCCCGCTGGTGCGGCACTACGCTCCACGCCTGGAGGCGCTGGCGCAGGCTTATGCGTCGCGCGGCGCGCGCTTCGTGGCGATCGACTCCAACGCGCAAGACAGCGCGGACGACATTGCCGAACTGACGCGCGAGTTTGAACTGACCTTTCCGGTGCTGCGCGACGAGGGGGCGCGAGTGGCCGACGCGCTGGGCGCCACGCGGACGCCGGAGGTGCTGTTGCTCGACGCCGAGCGGCGCGTGCGATATCGCGGACGTATCGACGATCAGGGACGCGTGGGCTTTGTGCGGCTCGATGTGGACCGACACGATCTGAAAGAGGCGATGGAAGAACTGTTGGCCGGCAAGGAAGTGAGCCAGCCAGAGCTGGCGCCGATCGGCTGCCTGATCGGGCGGCGGCGCGAGCCGGCGAAGGCGCCGACCGTGACCTACGCCAAGGAAGTGTCGCGCATCTTTCAGCGCCGCTGCATCGAATGTCACCGGACCGGCGAGTTGGGGCCGTTCTCCATGGAGTCGTACGACGAAGTGGCGGGCTGGGCCGACATGATTCGCGAGGTGGTGGAACAAGAACGGATGCCGCCTTGGTTCGCCAATCCGGAGCATGGCCAGTTTTCGAACGTGGCGCGGTTGACCAAGGAGGAGAAGGAACAAATCTTTGCCTGGGTCGACGCCGGGGCGCCGCTGGGAGACCCGAGCGACCTGCCCGAGCCACGGCAGTTTGTGGAAGGCTGGAACATTGGCGAGCCCGACCAGGTGGTGGCGATGGCCGACAAGCCATATCAGGTGCCGGCGGAGGGGACGATCAACTATCAGCATTTTGTGGTCGACCCCGGTTGGAAAGAGGATAAGTGGCTGGTGAAGGCGGAGGTTCGGCCGGGCAATCGCACCGTGGTGCATCATGTGTTTGTGTTGTGTTATCCGCCGGGGGAGCGGAACAGTTTTATGATCGCCTTCGACGGGGGGTTGATCGGCGCGTACGCGCCGGGGATTCGCCCTTTCGAGACGCCGCCGGGCGCCGCGCGGCGGATTCCGGCGGGCTCGAAAGTGGTGTTTCAGATGCATTACACCACCAACGGCCGGGCGCAAGAGGACCTGACCAAGGTCGGCTTCACCTTCTGCGATGGCAGCGAAGTGAAGCAGGAGTATCTGGCGAAGGGGGCCAGCTATTGGCTATTCGCGATTCCGCCCGGCGCGCCGAACCATGAAGTGCGGGCGACGCACAAATTCGAAGAGGACGAAATCCTGGTGAATCTATTGCCGCACATGCACCTGCGCGGCAAATCGTTTCGGTATGTCGCCCGCTACCCGGACGGCCGACGCGAGGTGTTGTTGGACGTGCCGCGTTACGACTTCAACTGGCAGATTCAATACGAACTGGCGGAGCCGAAGCTGATGCCGAAGGGGACGGTGCTGGAGTGCACGGCGCACTACGACAACTCGGCCGCCAACCCGGCCAACCCCAACCCCAAGGCGCTAGTGACGCCGGGGGAACAGACGTGGCACGAGATGATGATCGGCTGGTACTCGACTTTGACGCCGGCTGCGGGGAAGTAGCGGGGGGCAGTTGATGTGGCCGATCCGCGAGCAGATCAACGGCTGGGTGCTGCGCGGCGCGTTCTGCGGCCAGCGGCGGTTCGTGGGCAAGGGGCCGTGGCGATTGAGGAGAAAAAGAATGGCTTGAAGCGGGCCGAAAATCGTCTCGACGCTGTGAGCGAAGCATGCGAGAATTAAAGGGCAGCGAACGGGAGAATCGGCGATGGCAACCCGCGAAGAAATCACCCGACAGGCCTTGGCATTATCGCCTGAAGACCGGGCTTACGTCGTGTTCGAACTAGAGCGAAGTTTTGCCGAGGAGCCGGACCGACCAGCGTCGGCGGCGGGCCATGCCGCATTCTTAGCGGAAATCAAGCGCCGATCGGCGGCGTACCGCTCCGGTGAAACGAAGTCGCGGCCAGCGGCGGATGTGATCGCCGACTTGCGCAAAGTCGCGTCGAGAGAGCAGCCGGCGTGATTCTCACCGTCCTCGCCGAGGCCGAGGCGGAGTTACGCTCGGCGTTTGCCTATCTCAACAATCAGTCGCCGGGCCTTGGCGGCCGATTCCTCGACGAAGTCGCCGACGCCTTTCAAGCGATCCGCGAGCGTCCCTTGAGCTTTGCCAAGCTGGAAACTCTGCCGGCGGACGAACCGTATCGGCGGGCGGTGTTGCCGACGTTTCGTCACGCGGTCGTCTTTGAAGTCCTCGACGCCGAGATTGTCGTCGTCGCCGTTTCGCACACGAGTCGTGAACCCAACTACTGGCTCAAGCGGCTGGGATAAATGAACGAGGGAAATGACCCCGCAATCGCGCCGCCAACCCGGCCAACCCCGACCCCAAGGCGCTGGTGACGCCGGGGGAACAGACGTGGCACGAGATGATGATCGGCTGGTACTCGACTTCGCCGCCGCTTGCGGGGAAGTAGGGGGGGGTGACGAGGGTGTCATCTCGCAATCGTGGCGCGTGAACGTGCGTCAAGATTCTCAAATAGAACCGCGCGTTCGACCAACGTAGGATGGCGGGCCATCGTGATGGCGCCCATCGACCGGCCGGATTGAACAAGGCCGAACAGCCGAACACGGGGCACCATCGTAACTAATCTGGATTCGCGCGCTCAGCGCGAGCGAACAATTACAATAAGCTCGCGCCTTCAAATGCGTTCGAAAAAAACTCCTGGTCATAACCGATGTTGGAAACTCAGCAACGCCCGTTCTTTATTCGAGTCCTCATTCCCACCGGTGACCCAGACGGCCTGCGCATCGTCGAGAAATCGAACTGGCCCGGTGTCGGCGTCGTCTTCAAACGCACGAACTACAAGGAAGCCGTCGCGCGCTCGGAATTTGAAAAAACCGGAGTTTATGTCCTAGTTGGCACATCCGACGACAGCATTCTACCAACGATCTACGTCGGTGAAGGCGATCCCGTGAAAAACCGGCTGAACCAGCACTACGGAAAGAAAGACTTTTGGGATTGGGTTGTGTTTTTTGTGGCAAAGGACGACAGTCTCAATAAAGCCCACGTTCAGTATCTCGAATCTGAATTGCTGCGGCTAGCGACCGAAGCCAAGCAATGCAAACTCGACAACGGACAAGGCGCCATGGCGCCGACCTTGTCTGAGGCGGAATTAGCACTGGCAGACAGCTTCCTCAGGGATATCCTGAGCATCTTCCCGCTGCTCGGGCTGGGAGTCTTTGAGAAGACTGTCGCGACCACAAAAACGCCAAACGAACTTTTGAGCATCGACTCGAAAGGCATCAAAGCGAGTGGTTACGAAGATGCCAAAGGCTTTGTGGTTGTAAGGGGTTCGCAACTGGTGAAGGTCGAATCGAAGTCGATTCATCAGTATATGTCCACTTTGCGGAGAGACTTGTTATCGCAAGGAGTAATTGTGGATCAAGGCCAGCACTATGCCTTTGCCCAAGATCAGGTTTTCACCTCACCATCGACAGCTGCTGGGGTAATTTTGGGACGATCAGCAAATGGCCGAATGGTGTGGAGAAACAGTGACGGAAAGCCCCTAAAGGACATACAGGCTTTGGTGAGCGCTGAATCGGTCTAGCCAGAGTTCAGAACTTCGCGAATTTGCTGGCGACGACAAATCCGCAGCGCCACGTGCGAGTTGCGACGGCAAGACTCAATTGCAACGATTTTTCCCAGCAACTTGGCGACAAGTGGCGGCACGTCCGTCAGCCTATACTTGTGAGGCGCCATCGGGTAGACACGCGAACACACGGCGGGCAATTTGCACTACCTTGCAGCGTGTGCGCCGCATGCGGTTCAATGGCTTGAAGACGCGGCTTAGCTAGTGACGCTCGGGGTGCGGCGCTGAGCGTGAGCGCGAGGCGGCGAGGGAGCACATGGTGACGCAACCGATCGTGACGCAGCCGGTCATTCGATCGATACAGGTTGGCTTGCCGCGAAAGCTTGGCATGGCCGGCGCGGCGGACCCCATGGACCGGCCTTGGACCAGCGGAATCGACAAGCGTCCGGTCGACGGTCCGGTATGGCTGGGGGTCACTAATCTTGAAGGGGACGGGCAGGCCGACCTCGCGCATCACGGTGGGCCGGACAAGGCGGTGTTGGCTTACTCGGCCGATCACTATGACCAGTGGCGGCGCCAACTGGAGATGCCCGACCTGCCGCCGGGCGCCTTCGGCGAGAATTTTACCGTTGAGGGACTGACGGAAGCGAACGTGTGCATCGGCGACATCTGGCGCGTTGGCGCCGATGCGCTGGTGCAGGTTTCGCAACCGCGGCAGCCTTGTTGGAAGCTCGCCCGACGGTGGCGCAACAAGACTCTTGCCTGGCAAGCGCAGGAATCGGGGCGCACGGGCTGGTACTTTCGGGTGTTGCAAGAAGGGCTGGTTGCCGCGGGAGCGCGGCTGCAACGGCTGGAGTGCGCCTATCCCGCGTGGACCGTGGAACGCGCGAACCGGGTGATGCACATCGACAAGGATGATTTGAGCCTGGCAGCGGAACTCGCGGCGGTTGGAGCGTTGTCGGCCAATTGGCGGGCCACGCTGACGAAACGGGTGGAGCAGCGGATCCATCCCGATCCGGCTAAACGGCTGATCGGCCCGAATGCTCCCTGATGGGGGCGGTGGCTGTTGAGGGCGACCGTCGTTGTGCCGGAAGCTCTTTCAAAACCGCGCGTCGTTGTGTCGCTTGTCGTGAGAAGCAGCGGACGCCGCTGAGCCATTGGCAGTTCGCTCCTCTACTCCGGCGGGGCGAGCGGTTACGATGCGTCGAGTCAGGCTTGGCCGCCAATTTGTAAATGGGTTCACCCGGGAAGCGAATTTGATGGATTCCGTTGCGACGCTCCAGGCTGCCGCCGCGGCAGTTTTCCCATTACGGGTGTCGCCGTTTGAGGCGTTTTTTCTGGCCGACGAGAGCGCGTCGCACCCCATGATGTTTTTCATGCAGATGGAACTGCAGGGAGTGCTCGATCGCGAGTTGTTCGATCGCGCGCTGGAGTGGGCAAGCTGGAGGCATCCGCTGCTGCGCGCCAAACTGGTGAAGCGCGGGGCGTATGACGGGCAATGGACGCTCGACGCCGATTGGGCGATCGCATGCCATTGGCTGTCGGAGGAAGGGCCCGTTCTATCGCATGAAGCGCTACGATTTGATTTGACCCGCGAGTGCGGGCTGCGGGTGTGGGGGCGGTGCAACGGGGATCAGACGACGATCACGTTTCAATTCCATCACGCCTGCTGCGATGGGATTGGGGCAGGGATGTTCATCGACGATTTGTTGACCGCTTACGATAGTTTGTGTGGAGATGGGAGCCGAGCGACCAAGACGCGGCCGCTGGAATACGCGCAACTGGATCAGCGCCGATTTGTCCGTTCGACAGAGATGCGCACGACCATGGCCAACGCCGGCCGCAGCGTGCTGTTGTGGTGGAATCGGTATTTATGGCGGCAGGCGACTCCGCTGCCGGCAGCGCGGGGGGCCAGCGAGCGGCCCGCGTTTCGCGCGCCGGGATTTGTCGTTCATAGCTTTGGCGTTGACGACACGAACCGGTTGCGCGACGCGTCGCGCAACCGCGGCGTGACATTGAACACGCTGATGCTGCGAGACTTCTTTCGCTGCCTGGCGCGGTGGTCGACTGCCGAGACTGGAAAGCCGCCGCGGCGGCTGGCGATTCTGGTGCCGGTTGATCTTCGCGAGCGATCCGATGTGCGCTTGCCAGCGTGCAATCGGCTGGGCTATGCCTTTGCGGATTGGCGGCTGCGCCACGGCGAGACAGATGACGAACTGTTGGCCGCGCTGGAAGCGCAGTCGACGAAAGCCTTGCAACGTCAACAGGCGATGGTGCTGTTGCAGGGGCTTGCGGTCGCCCGGCGCATCGGAACGATGTCGTGGTTGACCAATCCGCGGACTTGCCTGGCGACGGCGGTATTCAGCAACTTGGGGGATCGGTCGCGGCGATTCGCGGCCAAACTGCCCCGGCATGAGGACCGCGTGATGGCCGGAAACGTGGTGGTCGAGCGGATTCTTGGGGCGCCGCCGCTCCGGCCGGGCACCTGCGCCGGGATGACCGTGGGGATCTACTCGCGGCAATTAACCATTTGCTTTCGAGCCGATCCGCTGCATTTCGATGCCGGCGACATGCGGCGCATGCTGGCGGAGTATGTCCAGCAGCTATCGCAAACCGCTCAGGACGGTTGTTGAGGCTAATGCGCACCGTCGCGCGAGGTTTGCTCCGCGCAGTCCTTGTGATCGGCGCATGCCAGCGACTTGGACAACTCGTCGACATACCGATTGAGCAGTTCGGCCGCGTCAGTAGCACTTAATTGCGCGGTGTCGTAGCGCAGCGTGAGCGTCAGCGACCCACGATAGGTATGCGCGCCGAAGCTGATGGGTGATTGCGGACGGATGGGGGGCATGAACTCGATCGAGTCGAATTCGATTCCCGGTTCGGCGCCACCGAGGTTTGCAGGACTGGCGAGCACGACCCCCAAGTTGCTCAAGATGCAGGTGACTTGCGATCTCGGGTTGCGCAAGACGCTTTGCATGGCGGTGGCGCTAACGGCCAGACATTTGAGCGAGCGCAGCATCGCAATGCCCATGCGATGCTGTTTGATCTGCCGGGTTTCGCTGGCGATCGACGCCAGCAGCTCCGCGGGCTCTCCGAATTGCCGCGCGGTACGATCGAGAAAGACCATGCTCACTCGATTGACGGCGCCTTGGCCGTCGTCTGGCAGGCGATGGCTGATCGGCATGGCGATTCGCAATGCGCGGGCGCCGTAGTCGCGGCGAATAAGCATCCAATGGTGCAGGCTCAGGTAGAGGTCTCGCAGCAATAAGTCGTTGAGCGTGACGCCTTGGCGCCGCACACGATCGAGCAGGCTTGCCGTCTCACTGGGGGAGAAGCAATGCGTTACGAAGGCCGACGACTGAAACTCGGAATTCGACTGTTCGGCTCCGCTGGTCAGGGGCGCAATGCGATGCTGAAAGAACTTTGCGATGCGGGCCAGGTCTTTGGGGGTCCTGGTGATTCGTTCCAGCGGTGTGAGCGGAATATGGGCGCGGCGGGCGAGTCGCGCAGTCGTCGGCGCGGGCGTCAGTTCATGCGCCGCGCCACGGTAGGCCGCGATAATCTCGGCCGTCGCCTCGATGGCTCCCAGACCATCGCAGGCCGCATGGTGAAACTCGAGCCAGACGTGGCCACCGGATTGGTTTTCGCCGACTCCTGCCCGAAAGCCATTTGTTGACAGGAGGTCCAAATGGTCTGCGACGAACGGGACTTGTGGCGCGGGGGGAACACCGAAGAGGCGAATAGCGGGTTGGAACGAGTCCCAGAGGAATCGGCCTCGATTGCGGACCACTTTTGCGGCCAGCAGCGGATGCCGCGCGACAACAACTGCCAAACTTTGAGTCAGACGTTGCCGATCCAACTGGCCAGCGTAGCTCAACCGAAACAGAAACGTCATCGGGCCGCGACGACAGTCGTCGAGGAACATGTACTGTTCCCAGGGCGTGAGCGGCAACTGGCGTTCTGTTGACATGCGAGGCGCCGAGATGGGTGTCGCACGGGGCGAAACGTGAGCTAACGGCGGCGCTTGCCGAAGTTGTGGCGCGCGGCGAACTCAAATAGTCGCAGCAGCATGGCAGCATCCACGCGCGGGCAGGCCGCGCCTTGCATGACCTGCGCGGTATTGGTTTGGTCGAAGACGGGATCGCCCTCCCAGTAGGGCTGATAGGCGGCAACGGCGCTGTAGAACAACTCTTCCGACGCGTTCATCGACGCGGGGGGAATCGGCGGGCGGCCGACAAACTCCACACCGTGATAGTTGCAGTGCCGCGCGAGCGCGGTTTCGATCTCTTGGGAAGTGGTCGGCTCGGCCGGCGTGATATGGAATGTTTGCCCGTGGGAGGCAGGGCTTTCCAGCACTCTCAGAATGACGTCCGCAACGTAGTCGACGGTCACCAGACTACGAAACTCCTGGCCCGTGAGATTCAGGCGAACCGGGTGATGCCAGCGTCCCTGGGCATCGCGATCGGCATTGCGCGCCATGGCGCAGGTGAATTGCAGATAGGAATAGACGCCCCGATAGGTGGATGTGTAGGCGGTGAGCGAGTCGCCGACGACGATGCCCGGCCGGTAAATGGTGCGCTGCCCAAGAAAGGGGGCATTACGGACCAAATTCTCGGCCGCGAACTTGCTGGATTCATAGTCGTTGCGCAAGACCTGCCCGCAGTTCAATTCTTGCTCGTAGATTCGCCCGGTTCGATTGCCGCAAACGTAGGCGGTCGAAACATAGTGCAGATCACGAATCCCCAGTTCGGCGCACATGCCCAGCAGGCATTGAGTGCCGGTGAGATTGCTGAGCCAGGGGTCTTGTGCGTGATCGCTGCCTTGAAACTGCACGCTGGCCGCGTTGTGCAAGATGCGGTTGCAATGCTGGGTGACCCAGCGGAGATCTTCATCGGATAGGCCCAGGCCGGGCCGATTGGTTTCGCCTGCCAACACGACCGGTCGAGGGAGCGGTTTTCCAAGCGTCTGCTCCCAGCGAAGGAGCAGTTCTTCAATGCGGTTGGCAGGCGAATCACCGTCTTTGGCACGGGTTAACACCGCCAAGGGCACATTTTTTTGCAGTAGCCCGGCGAGTAAGTATTCTCCGATCAGGCCGGTGGCCCCGGTCAACAGTAGATGGCTGGACATTGCGCCTCTAGTGGATGTGAACGATTCAAGGCGTGCCACGGTATCGCGCCAGCCATTACTCGATTCAAAAGATAGTGGCTGTGGCCGCAAATCTCAAATGCGACGACGCGGGCGCATGTGAATGAGCGATGGGGGGCACAGCCATCAGGGGGGGGGTGAGTTGCGGCTGAAAACGCCGCCTGGTCATACGGCAGTTGGTGTCTTGGACTGATCGCCCGGTTTGGCGTGGGGGCTTTGGGCGTTTTTCAGGGAGTGCCGGCGGGGTATGTAACAAACCGGCGGCGGGGACGCTGTATGGGATAGAGCACTCCAGTCCCCATTTTCCCCCAGACCGAGGCGCTGCCATGTTTCGCACGCTGTTTCGATCGTTTTCGCAGAAGCAATCTCGCAAGCGCGGCACGAGCCCGATGACGAGCAAGCGTCGGCGACTGGAATGCCAGCAACTCGAACGGCGCGACTTGATGGCGGTGGATGTTTTTTACCACGACGGCTTCGAGCGCGGGGTGGCGTACCCCGAGCGCGAAGGAATCTACATCGTCGGCACATCGGGAAACGACCGCGTGCAGGTGACAGAGCGCGGCGGCACGACGACGGTCTTCGCCGCACGGCCAACAGGAATGGGCTACTACTACCTGGAAACGTCCAAGGTTCCGAATATTCACTTTTACGGTGGGGCCGGTGACGACACTTTTCTGAACCAATCGTCGGCCCAGGCCTTTGTCTTCGGCGGCGAGGGAAACGACACGCTCGAAGGTGGCAAAGGAGTCTGCCATGTGTACGGCGAACGAGGGGAGGATCAGATCAAGGCGGGGCCACTGTGCATCGCCGAACTATATGGCGGCGACGGACGGGACACGATTTGGGGAAGTTCGCTAGGCGACACAATCGACGGCGGCGCCGACCTGGACGTGATTTATGCCGGCGACGGCGACGACCGAGTAGACGACGAAGCCGGTGGCTGCATCGTCTTTGGCGGCGCCGGCAATGACAATTTGGTTGGCGGACCAGGCAGCGACACATTGTACGGCGAGGATGGCGAGGACTATCTGGGGGGCGGCGACAACGACGACTCGCTGTTTGGCGGGCGAGACAACGATGTGCTGTTCGGCGAGGAAGGCCGAGACAGTCTGGAAGGGGGCGCCGGCTCGGACCAAGTCGTTGGCGGCGCTGGCGACGACACCCTTTTTGGTTTTGAATACTTCTTGCACTTTGGCGGCACCGCTGACAACGACGTCGATTTGATGATCGGCGAAGACGGCGCCGACAGCTTCTTTGTGCGCTACGTGATGCAGGATGGCGTGCTCCAATCCGACTTGCGATCCATTGACGATCTCACGGGTTACGAGGGAGATCAAACATTCAGCGCGAATTTGGACACTTTCACCTTGACCGCCTACGCGGCCTCGTGGGCTGAGTTGTACCAAGGCGCCGGCGCCGCTCCGTTGGCAGGAAATATGGACGCGGAGATGGATTGGGACATCGGTTCGTACGACGAGCAGGCGACTTGGAACGAGTTGGGACCGATGGCGCCGATCGATGAGGGAAGCGAACTGGCCACGCTCGATGATTACTTCAACAACCTGGTGGCCACCGATGCGCTGGTGGAGGGGGGAAACGACATCCTGGCCATCGACGCAGCGTTTGGCGACATGGACGATGCGGACGAGTTGCTCGATTCGTCACCCTTCTTGTATGAATCGGGCGTGAGCTATCTGAGCACCGCCGCACTGACAAACAACAGCATGTGGTCGAGCATTCGTTACTCGGCGTTTTAAGGCCACCGCACCAGTGTCCGAACCTACTGGGCTATCGCAGCATATCCTTTGGCGAGCCGATTGACTTCGGTTGCAATGCGGAAGAACCACTCCCGGAAGCCAGGGTCGCGGAAGAAACCGACCGTCTGATGCGTTCGATCGCGAAACTTTGTCGCGAGTAGGCCAACTCGCCCCCCTGCCCTGCTGCGGCGGCGGAAGATATTCAAACCAGCGAGACTGGAGAAAGCGGCGAACGATTGCCGATGAACTAAAGCAGTCGGACTGCGCGGACTGCGGTCAGCTTCTCCTTGGTATGGGGAACAATCGCCGGCCGAGGCAACTTCGACGCAACGGATTGTCGCCCAAAGAGGCGCGGCCGGCCCCGCGAAGACCCAAGTGGCGAGCCACACGGTCGCGGAACCGCCTGACGCCTCGGAGAGACAGGGAAGTCGGAGCTCCAGCGCCAGAAGGCGACTGGCTCGATGCAACATTTCTCCCGACAGTCCACCGCGATGGTATCTGCCCCGCACTTTCAACTGGTGACCGAAGCACACAGCGATCCGCATGGCGGTCGCTGGCGGTTCGCGCTGCGACAAGGAAGCGGCCGAGTTTTGCTCGAAGCCGCGGATATCGAGCCCGGCCTGGCTGGCCCCCGGCTTGAGCTCTTGGCCGCGGTGCGTGGGTTGGAAGCGATCGAGCAGCCAGCGCGGGTGACGTTGCTCACCTCCAGCGCGTACGTGCGCCGCGGAATGGACCACGGGATTGAGAACTGGCGCGCGAGCGACTGGGAGTGGGAATGGTTCGGGCAGATGGTTCCGATCCGCAACCGAGACCTCTGGCAACGGATTGACCGAGCGCTGACCTACCACCAAGTGCAATGCCGACGATGGCGCATCGACGCGCCGCATCGCTCGGCGAGCAGCACGGCATTCGCGGCCGAACCGCGACCAGCGCGATCGCTAATCCTGCCTCATGAGGCCGAAGCGGCGCGGGTCGCGGGGCCACCTGCCCGACCGGGACGGCGACTGGCGCGAGCTGCGCTGGGCAGTCGCCGTTGGCTGGCCGAGCGCGCGGAGAGCGTGTGGACCCGCGCGCGGCAGATGGGGACGGGGCTTGTGCCGGCGCCATGGATGGAGTGAGGAGGAAGTGGTTAGTGGTTAGTGGTTAGTGAGGAAGAAGACGCCCCTCACCCGGCCTACGGCCACCCTCTCCCCGCAAGCGGGGCGAGGGACGAGATGGACCGGCTTGTAGTGAGGGGTGAGTGGCAAGTGGGGGAGAGGAAAACCCCTCACCCGGCCTACGGCCACCCACTGCCCGCAAACGGGGCGAGGGACGAGATGGACTGGCTTGTAGTGAGGGGTGAGTGGCAAGTGGGGGAGAGGAAAACCCCTCACCCGGCCTTCGGCCACCCTCTCCCCGCAAGCGGGGCGAGGGACGAGATGGACCGGCTTGCGCCGTGAAGCATGGCACGCAGACAGAGTACACAGTTAGAGAAGAAAAAGGGTCGGAGGAACCGACCAATTGGCGGTGAATTGATTCGCCCATGGCGCGCGAATCGCCCGACAAGCAGATGCGAGGGTGGACGCCAACCATCGCTCGACTGACAATCTCCCGAGAGGGAACAGCAAAGGAGTAGGCAACCGGTGAGGACGACGGTGGAGCTGGATGGAGTGCGTCGGCTGTTGGAAGGGACGCACGAGGATCCGTTTTCGGTGCTGGGCCCCCACGAGGTGGATGACGCTGGCCGCAAAGCGCTCGCGGTGCGGGCGTTTTTTCCGGACCAAGCGCAGGCTTGGCTGATCGACAAGGCGCAGTCGGACGCGCCACGGCCGATGCGGCGGATTCATCCGGGCGGATTGTTTGAGGCGATCTGCCCAGCGGCGGAAGAGCCGGCGCATCGTCGTTATTTATTGCAAGTGGCCGACCTTGAGGGCCGATCAACCGTGCTACACGACCCGTACGCCTTTCCGCCGCTGCTCGGCGAGCTCGACCTCTACCTCTTAGGCGAGGGGCGGCATTGGAAGAGCTACGAAAAGCTGGGCGCGCATCGGCGCGTGATCGACGGCGTGGAAGGGGTGAATTTCGCCACCTGGGCGCCGAACGCGCGATCGGTGAGCGTGGTGGGGGACTTCAACGGCTGGAACCCGCTCAAGCACCCGATGCGGAAGCACATTCCGGCGGGGTTTTGGGAGCTGTTCATCCCCGGCATGAAGGGGGGCGACCTTTATAAGCTGCACGTGCGCAGCCAAGCGGGAACGGTCGAGAAGAGCGACCCGTATGGCTTTGCGGCGGAGGTGCCGCCGCGCACGGCGTCGATCGTGACCGATTTGAGTCGGCACACCTGGAACGACTCGTTGTGGATGGCCAAACGGCAGCGCGCCAACGGATTGGACGCGCCGATTTCGATCTACGAAGTCCACCTGGGCAGTTGGCGGCGCCCGGGAGACGATCCGCAGCGTTGGCTCAGCTACCGCGAGCTGGCGCACATGCTGGTGGACTATTGCCGCGAGATGGGCTACACGCACCTGGAGCTGTTGCCGGTCAGCGAGCATCCGTTCTCGGGGAGCTGGGGTTATCAGACGGTGGGCTATTACGCGGCGACGAGCCGTTATGGCACGCCGGAAGACTTCATGTACTTTGTCGATCATTGCCACCAGAACGACATTGGCGTGATCTTGGACTGGGTGCCAGCGCACTTTCCGCGCGACGATCACGGTTTGCGCCGCTTCGACGGCACGGCGCTTTACGAGCACGACGATCCGCGGCTCGGCGAGCACAAGGATTGGGGCACGCTGATCTTCAACTACGGCCGGCACGAGGTGCGCAACTTTCTGTTGTCGAACGCGCTGTTCTGGCTGGACAAGTACCACATCGACGGGTTGCGCGTCGACGCGGTGGCGTCGATGTTGTACCTGGACTACAGCCGCGAGCCGGGCGAATGGATTCCGAACGAGTTCGGCGGCCGCGAAAACCTGCACGCGGTGTCGCTCATCAAGGAATTCAACGAGCAGACGCATGGGCAATACCCAGGCGTGTTGACCATCGCCGAGGAGTCGACGGCGTGGCCGATGGTGTCGCGGCCGACGTACCTGGGGGGATTGGGATTCAGCCTGAAGTGGAACATGGGCTGGATGAACGACACGCTGAAGTACTTTCAGCACGAGCCGATCCATCGCAAGTTCCATCACAACGATCTGACGTTCAGCCTGATTTACGCCTTCAACGAAAACTTCGTGTTGCCTCTGTCGCACGACGAAGTGGTGCATGGCAAAGGGGCGCTGTTGGCCAAGATGCCGGGCGACCTGTGGCAAAAGTTCGCCAACCTGCGGCTGCTCTATGGCTACATGTGGACGCACCCTGGCAAGAAGCTGCTGTTCATGGGGGGAGACTTTGGCCAGTGGAATGAGTGGAACTACGACGAAAGCCTGCAATGGCATTTGACGCAGTACGACACGCACCAAGGCATGCAGCGCATGCTGGGCGATCTGAATCGGCTGTATCGCAGCGAACCGGCGCTGCATCAGGTGGACTTTGATCCCGCGGGCTTTGAGTGGATCGATTGCAACGACTACGAAGACAGCACGCTGTCGTACGTGCGGCGCGCCAAGGATCCGCGCGACTTTTTGGCGGTGGCCTGCAACTTCACGCCGGTGCCGCGCGAGGGCTTTCGGATGGGGGTGCCGCAAGGGGGCTTCTACCGCGAGATCTTCAGCAGCGATTCGGCGTATTACGGCGGGTCGAACGTGGGGAACTACCCCGGCGCGCTGGCGGAGGAGATCAAGTGGCACGGACGGCCGTACTCGCTGAAGGTGACGCTGCCACCGCTGTCGACGGTGATTTTCAAGCCACAGTGAATTGGTGGCCAGTGGCTGAGATTGCATCGGCGGGCCGCGCCCAATCGGCCTTCCCACGATCAGTGGGCGTGGCGCGCCGCTGCGAAATAATCGCACCAAAGCTGGTTGTCGCGTATACCTGCGCGGTGTAAGATCACCGCCGATATGAATTCGAGGAGATTGCGGCGCGAGCCGGCAAGTCTCTTCACCTGATGGTCGTTATTAGCTGAGGTACGCTAATCGATTGAGCCCTGGCCAGGCTGCTCGCTAGTTGTTTTTTGCGAGCGTGCGCGGGCAATGCTTCGCCCAATTGGCGACTTGCCCACTCTTTGGCCACTTCCGCAGTTGTTTGCCATGCCGTAAGGCGCCGCGCCCGTGTTGCGCCGCCTTGCGGACCGACCCGGCGCACGGTGCGCCGCGTGTCGCAGCCGAATTGCATGAGGACAATCACTGATGTTGCGCATGTTGACCGCAGGGGTGTTGATGCTGGCAGTCTCGTCGCCGATCGTGGCCCAGGGGGGATTGGTGGTGGGGACTGAGCCGGAAGGGGATGGCGGCTTTGGGGTGGGCTTTAGCTTTTCGTCAGATGTCAATTTGGTGATCGCGCAGGAGTTTTGGGTGCATGAACCGGCGCGGGCCGACAACATCACGGTCTATCTCAACGGCGACGGGACCGACAATCCACAGGGGGAGTTCACCTTGCAATTGATGGATCAAATCGGTCCAGCGGCGACGGCCGCCAATGTGCTGTGGTCGCAGACGGGGATATTTCCTTCGGGGCCACTGCCCACCGGACACGCGCCCGTCACGTTCAGCGGCGTGGGCGTCGATCTGGACATGGGAAGCTATTACCTGGTGATCAGTTCGGAGGCGGGGCCAGGGACGGGCTGGGGCACCGGCGCCAATCTGCTAGCTGGCGGCATCGGCGAAATTGGCGACAGCTTTGTGGGGATTGTGACTGGCGGCGGCGTGGGAGATTACACCGCGCTGGAACCAACCAACCCGAGCGCCAGCCGCACGAACTTTCGGATCGACGCCGTGCCCGAGCCGGCGAGCTTGCTATTAGCTTTGGTCGGCCTGACAGCGGCCATGGCGATGCGGCGACTAGGACGGCGGCGCGGGTAAAGCACCGGGGGCGTTCAAGATTTTTTCCGCGCGGGCGAAGTGCTTTGAGATTGGGGCAGTCACAACGCATTTTGGATGGTCGCGCGCCGATGTTCACCTTTTTATTATGGTGCCTGTTGCTGGTGGTCTGCTGGCCGCTGGCGATCTTGGTGGTGCTGGTCTACCCGCTGGTGTGGCTGCTCTTGTTGCCGTTTCGGCTGATCGGGCTGACGTTCGACGCGCTGTTCGAGACGCTGCACGCGGTGCTGACGCTGCCGGCGCGTGTGGCCAGGGGGATCGGGTAAGAGTTGAACCGCCGAGACGCGGAGACGCAGAGGAGTCTCCACTTGCGAGCCTGGCGGCTTCGCGTGAGTTTGCATTACGGGGGCGCGGCGCCCAGGAATTAAGTTCTGGTCGCAGCGAATGGCTAATCAGTCGCGTGCGGTTAGCGCGTGCGGTTGGGGGCGCGGGCGGGGCGTTCCCATTGCACGCCGGCGTCGGACTCGATGTCGTTCATGAACGCGATCATGAACTCGTCGCGATCCGACTGGCTGGCCGCCATGTACTGCTGCGGATTGGCGCCAAGGAACTGCGCCAGCAAGTCGCTTTCGGCCGGTTGCTGGTCGATGACGCGAATCACATACACGGTGTCGCGCGATTCGTTGAACGCGTAACCGACCTGCCCCGGCTCCAAACCGAAGGCGGCGCGCATGAAGTCGGGGCCGGCGCCGGCGACGCCATTGACGCTGCTCAGGGTGGCCTGCGATTGGCCGAAGGGCTGAGCAAGCGGGTTTTCGCTCATCCAGCTAAAGAGCCCGGTTTCCGAGACCTGATAACGTGTGTCGGAACCAAAGAGGTCTTTGAGCGACTTGCCCGCCTTCTGGGCCTCGGCGGCCATCTGGGCGGCGCGATCCTCGGCGAGTTTGCGGGCCTCGATGGTTTTGTACGCGGCGAGGACGGCCTCGCGAGCTTTCTCGAAGGTTGGCACGTGCTCGGGGCTCTGTTCGATCTTCCAGAAGAGGTAATGGTTGCCGCCGATATCCTGGCTGCGGCGCGGCGAGAAAAGGCCTAGATTGTCGAAGGCGACCTCGACAAACGGGCGACCGTCGACCTCGGATTGGCCCAGATCGGTGCTTTGCGCTTCGGCGGGTGTTATCAGGTTGGTGGCCAGCGCCTCGACGCCATGCTTCTTGGCCAGTTCGGCAAAGTTGACCGGGGCGGGAAGCGCGGTCTTGGTGACGCCGGCCTTCAATTCGCCGGATTTGATCTCTTCCTGCTCGACATCGTAGGCGAGCCGCGCCGAGGAATAATCCTCCAGCGGAATGGAGAGATCATCGAAGATCGCGTTAATTTGTTCGTTCACTTTTTGTCCGAGCAACTGCTTCTTGATGCGATCGGCAACGCGCCAGAGGGGATTGTGCTCGGGCGTGGCGCCGCCGGCGATGTCGCCGGGCAGATCGAGTTCGGTGGTGGGAAGCACGGGGGAGAGGGCCGGTTTGCTGTCGGCGGGTTTTTCCGCGGCAGGTGGCGCATCGGCCGGTGGAGGCGCCGCATCGCCGGTAGTCAAAGCAGGGCCCGCACCTTCGGTTGCAGGCGCTTCAGCCGCAGGCGTTTCGGCGGGCGCCGCGGGCTCCGCGGCGGCCGGTGGATCGGCGGGAGGCGTATCGTCGCCACCGCCACCTTCGTTCGGCTCGGCGGCCGGCGGGCTGTCAGTTGGAGCGCTTTCGGCGGGAGGCGTTTCGGCAGGTGCTGTCGTCTCAGCGGGAGGATTTTCCGCTGGCGCGGCCTCTGCCGGTTTCTCGTCTGCCGGTTTCTCGTTTGTCGCGGGCGCCGCGTCGGCAGGCGGAGCCTCGGGCAACTTCGCTTCTTCCGGCGTCTCTTCGGTGTAGGGGAATTCGCTCAGATTCTCGTTGTAGTACTTTTCCACTTCGGCGTCGGTGACTTGCACCTGTGCGGCAAACTGGTCGTAATCGGCCTTGAAGCCTTCGAAGCGTCCCTTGGGAGGCTGGCGAAAGCCGGGCTCGGGTGACGCCGGATTGGAATAGCGGTTCTTGTACTTTTCGTAGAGGGCACGCAAGGCGGCTTCGTCGGGGGGGGCGACCTTGCCCGTGAAGGAGGCGACGGGCACGGCGACCACCTCGGCGTTCACCTTGCGATTGAGCCGCTGAAAATAGTCCCACTGGGCAGCGGGGGTGGCGCCTTGCAGGCCGCCAAAGACCATTTGCTGCACTTTGCCGGACAACATCGCGGCGCGCAGTTCGTCGAAGATGTACTTTTGCGGCACGCCCATGCGGTCGATGATCTGGCGGAGGACGTCGGGGGTGACATTGCCGAGCGTGGCGGCGTTGAGGTAATTGAAGACCGCCTCGTTGCTGATCTGCATGCCGAGATCGCGCGCCTTGTTGGCGAGGAGCATGTTGCGGACGATCACCTGCTCGGCGGTGTAATCGGGCCCGTAGAGGCCGTCGCGCTCGAAGTTGCGCAGAATGAACATGCTGATCTGCTGCGGATTCATGCGGCCCGATTGCGCCAGGGCCTCGGCGGTGGTCATGGCGACCATTTCGAGAAACTGGTTGACGCGGGCGCGCCCTTCGCGCATCGACTGCAGTTCGCGTTCGCGCACATCGCCCGAGTTGGTGCGGACAACGACGGGGTTTTGGTCGCCCGGCTGATTGCCCATCATCCGCACGAGCGGTTCCCAGATGATGAAGCCGACGATGCAGACCACGCCGAGGATGGCCAAAATGTATTTTTGGTGATGACGGAACCAGTTCATGGGAGAGGACATGCGCGGCCTTGCTTCCGTAACAAAAAGCCCCCAGCGCCGTCAGCAGTCACTTGACAGCGTGGGGCTTGGAAAGGTAATGGGTTAACGAGCCCACTTGGGCGCTGATTCTAGGACGGCTACGCGTAATTTCAATCCCAAACGACGACAAGGCCACATCTTGCAGCTTTTGGAGAACACCTGCGCGGGTCTATGACTGGCCCGGAACCGGCAGGCGGTCACCAGGGCGCCAACGGATTGGCCGTGACAATCGGCAGCGCTCCACCGCGCCGGCAGATTCGATTCCTACGCACCCCGGACGAGGACGGATCATCGATGCGACCGAATCGGCGTTAAGAATAGCGCAGCGAATGGACAGATAAATAGCACGCAAGCTACGCAGCTTACGAAAATGGCTCGGCTCGCCGGCCGGCGGCCCCAATAACGCCGCAAACAACGGAATTGCCACCGAAAAGACAGACGCATGGCGAAAAAGACAACTTCCTCCAATGGTCGAGCGCTGGTGATTGTGGAATCGCCGGCCAAGGCGCGCACGATCAGCGGCTTTTTAGGGCGCAATTACCTGGTGGAGGCCAGTATTGGCCACGTGCGCGATTTGCCGGAGAACGCCAAGCAGATTCCGACGCAATATAAAAAGGAGGCGTGGTCGCGGCTGGGGGTGAACGTCGACGAGAATTTTGAGCCGCTGTACATCGTTCCGCCGGGCAAAACTGAGCAGGTGAAGAAGCTCAAGGGGCTGGTGAAAGAGGCCAGCGAGTTGTACCTGGCGACGGACGAAGATCGCGAAGGGGAAGCGATCAGTTGGCACCTGCGCGAGATTTTGAAGCCGAAGATTCCGGTGCGCCGACTGGTGTTTCACGAAATCACCAAGGAGGCGATTCAAGAGGCGATCGAGAATCCTCGCGACATCGACGACGCATTGGTGCGCGCGCAGGAAACGCGGCGCATCGTCGATCGGTTGTACGGCTATGAAGTGTCTCCTTTACTATGGCGCAAGGTGGGACCGGGGTTGTCGGCTGGCCGCGTGCAAAGCGTGGCGGTGCGGCTGATCGTGGGACGCGAGCGCGAGCGGATGCGCTTTGTCGCGGCGACCTACTGGGACCTGCTGGGCACGTTCGCCAAGCGTGGCGGCGAGGGATTTGAGACAAAGCTGGTCGACTATCAAGGGCGGCGGGTGCCGACCGCCAAGGATTTTGACGCCGCCACCGGCAAGTGCGTGGACGAGGCTTGCCTGCTGCTGGACGAAGCGCAGGCCGCGGCGCTGGCCGGGCAGTTGCGCGCGGCGGAGTTTCAGGTGGAGTCGCTGGAGGAAAAGCCGTACACCTCCAAGCCGTACGCGCCGTTCACCACCAGTTCTTTGCAGCAGGAGGCGAATCGCAAGCTGCGATTCACGGCGCGGCGCACAATGCAGATCGCACAGAGCTTGTACGAGACGGGGCACATCACCTATATGCGAACCGACTCGACCAATCTGGCCTCCGTCGCGGTCGAGGCCGCGCGCGATCTGGTGCGGTCGCAGTATGGCAGTGACTATTTGCCAAACCAGCCGCGCGTGTATCAAACCAAGGTGCGCAATGCTCAAGAGGCGCACGAGGCAATTCGGCCGGCCGGACACCCGTTCGCGTTTCCAGAGGATTTGCGATCGCAGCTTAGCGACGACGAATTCAAGCTTTATGATCTGATTTGGAAGCGCACGGTGGCGAGCCAAATGGCCGACGCCCGCGGCCGGCGCGTGACGCTGGCGATTGTCGGCGGCGGGGCGACGTTTCAGGTCGGCGGCTCGGTGATCGACTTCCCCGGCTATTTGCGGGCGTATGTCGAGGGCTCGGATGATCCGCAAGCGGAATTGGCGGAGCGCGACGCGGTGCTGCCCGACGTGCAGGCAGGAGAGCGGCTGGATTGCCGGCAGATGGACCCCAAGTCGCACACGACCCAGCCACCGGCGCGATTCACGGAAGCGACGCTGACGCGTTCGCTGGAAGAATTGGGCATTGGTCGGCCGAGCACCTACGCCACGATCATCGACACGATTCAGGCGCGCGACTATGTGTTCAAGCGCGGCAACGCGCTGGTGCCGACCTGGGTGGGCTTCGCCGTGTGCAACCTGCTGGAAGGGCACTTGCCGCGGTTGGTGGACTATCAGTTCACCGCGCAGATGGAAGATGATCTCGACGCGATCAGCCGCGGCGAGGCGGAGAGCATTTCGTATTTGACCAAGTTCTACTTTGGCAAGGAGCAGCCAGGGCTCAAGCAGGAGTTGGCGAACAAGGTCGACGAAATCGACGTGCGGCACGTAAGCCGCATTCCGATCGGCACGCCGAGCGAAGGAGAGCATCGCGAGCCAATCTTTGTGCGGGTGGGCCGCTACGGCCCGTTTTTGGAACAGGGGGACCGCCGCGCAAGCATTCCGGACGATCTGCCGCCCGACGAGATGAAGCTGGATAAAGCGCTCGACTTGCTCGACCGCGCGACGCAGGCCGAGGAGCCGCTGGGGCACTGCCCGACGACGGGGCGCCCGGTGTATCTGAAAGTGGGCCGCTTTGGGCCCTACGTGCAGATGGGAGCGGCGGAAGATCTGGAGAAGCCGCAAAACGCGTCGCTGCTGAAGGGGATGAAGCCCGAGGACGTGAACCTGGAGCTGGCGCTAAAACTCCTGTCGTTGCCGCGCGAGTTGGGGGTGAACGCCGAAAGCGAGAAGGTGGTGGCGCACAACGGTCGCTTTGGGCCGTACATCAAGTGCGGCGTGGAGACGCGCTCGCTGCCGGCTGACCTGTCGCCTTTGGACGTGACGTTGGAGCAGGCGCTGCATTTGTTGTCGCAACCGAAGGCGGCGCGACGTGGGTTCGGGGCGCCGCGCGAGCCGTTGCGAGTGCTAGGGGAATCGCCCGTGACGAAGGGCCCGGTGCAAATCTTCACCGGCCGCTATGGACCGTACGCCGCGGATGGCCAGTCGAACGCTTCGCTGCCGAAGGATGTGTCGGTGGAGGAAGTGACACTGGAACAGGCGCTGATGCTGCTGGCCGCGCGGGCGGCGGCGGGACCGCCGAAGAAGGGGCGGCGCAAAGCAGCTAAAGCGAAGTCGGCGGCGCCGAAGAAGGCGCCCGCGAAGAAAGCGGCCAAGAAGCCGAGCAAGAAGAAAAAGTCGAGCGAGGCCGCAAGTCAGTCGGACGAGTGATTTTATCGGCGACTCTCGGCAATGAGCCGCCGCCAGCGCCATTGGCGGTAGCGAAAAAAGAGCCGGGCGAAGCGGCAGACGGGGAGCGTCAGCCAGCCGGCGTCGATATCGACCTCGTCGGTGTAGCGACAATGGTGGGCGCCGGCGGCCTCGAAGCGGAGCGTGTGGTTCCAGGCCTTCATCAGCCCGCCGTGCTCGCGGGTGCTGATCTCTCGCGCGACCGGATCAACGCGTTCGACCGCTAGTTCATGCTGATATGCGACCGGCAGATGCAGCAGGCGAATCGATAGGGTCAGATGGTCGCCGGGGCGCCACTCTTTTGGCGCGAGCGATACGGCGTTGCCAGCGGCGGCCAGCGGGACGACGCGCATCGCGCCACGGGTCACAAAGAGGAAGGTGTCGTAGCGCAGGGCGAGACGAAACGCCTCGTCGGCGGAGAGCGACAGGGTCGACGAGATGCTGACGCGGCGCACAGGTCAATCCAGGAGACTCTTTTGCTGGAGCGGCGGCTCGGGCAATTCTTCCTGAGCCAGCGGAGCAACGCAATCGGGGGCGTCGTGCCGGGCGCTGTTGACCGCCGTGCCGACCGGAGTGAGGCGAAACGCCTCGTCGGGATAGGGCGCGAGCAAGTACTGCACGCGGTCGGGAGCGCGGCGGTGGTCGAGCCACTCGTCGAAGTGGATCGGGTCGAGGATCACCGGCATACGCTCGTGCAGCGGCGCCAAGCGCTGATTGGCGCTGGTGGTGAGAATGGTGAAGGTGTCGAAGGGACCGGTGGGGGATTGCCAGCGCTCACAGAGGCCGGCATAGGCAAACGGCTCGGCGGCGCCGATCTCGATGAGATACGGTTGCTTGCGGCGACCGACTCGTTGCCACTCGTAAAAGCCGTCGGCAGGAATCAGGCAGCGGCGCTGGCGCATGGCCGCGCGAAAGGCGGGCTTGGAAGCCGCGGTCTCGCTGCGGCAATTGATGAGCGTGCTGGCGATGCCGGGATCTCGGGCCCAGGAGGGAATGAGCCCCCACGAGGCGAGGACTGCTTCGCGCTGGCCATCTTCGGCGACGCGCGCGAGGGGAGCCATTTGCGTGGGGGCGATGTTGTAGCGTGGCGAAAGATCGAACGGCAGCGGCAGGTTCAGCAGTTCGGAAACGCGGCGCAGCGGCGTACGCAGCGTATATCGCCCACACATGGTTTCGCTCGCGGTCAAAGTGGAAAGAGTGGATTATATCGCGTGAGGCGGAGGCTGCGGAGTCAACTCGAGCGCAGAGGGAAACACGCGCGCGGGTCCGAGCGAGCCATCTTCGCGGCGGCGCAGGATGGCCAACAGTTCGCCGCCGGGCGCGAGCGCGGCCCACTGGCTGTCGGCCGAAGCGACCGGTCGGCGGATCGTCTGGCCGCGCACGATACGCCCGACTTCGTCGGCGGCAAGTTTGATGGTGGATAGCATCGCGACCGCTTGCCGAGCCGGCGCGAGCACGGCAGGCAGGTTGTCGGCGGTCAACGAATCGAGTTCGCTGGCGGCATCGACATGAAAATCGCCGATCGCAGTGCGCACCAGCGCGGACATGACAGCCGCCGTGCCAAGCGATTCGGCCAGATCGCGGCCGAGCGAGCGAACATAGGTCCCTGAACCGCATTCGATTTCGAGCACCAGTTCTGGACACTCGTAGCGCTCGATGCGCAATTCGTGAATCGCGACCTCGCGTGGCGGCAGATCGACGCTTTTCCCCTGGCGAGCGAGCGCGTAGGCGCGCTGGCCAGCGACATGCACGGCGGAGTAGGCGGGGGGACGCTGCATGATTGGGCCAACGAAGCGCGGCAGAGCGGCTGCGATCTGCTCGCGCGAGGGGCGAGGCGCATCGTCGAGCGGGGAGACTTGGGTTTCCACGTCGTCGCTGGGACTGGATCGGCCCAAAAGGAAGGTGGCGCGATACCGCTTGGGCATGCGCTGCACGTATTCGATGAGCCGAGTGGCCTGACCGACGCAGACGATCAAGACGCCGGTGGCGAGCGGGTCGAGCGTGCCGGCGTGTCCGGCCTTGTCTGGCCGGATCAGTCGCTCAACGCGGTTCACCACGTCGCGCGAGGTGAGCCCCGGCGGTTTGTTGATGTTGAGCAGGCCAAACCGGGGCATACGCGGAGTATTACCTAATTGGCGGGTTGATTCAGCAGCCGCGGATTGGGAAGTCGTAGAGGCTGTCGATTTCGGCGGGCGATTTGTCGATCAAGCCGGTGAAGCGGCGGTAGAGGGCATCGACGTCGTCGACCCCCAGGCCGGCGAGCAGGCGGAATTTGTGTTCCAAGAGCGCGTCGAGTTGGCCACTGTTGTTGCGGGCGTGCCCTGTGGGATACATGACCAGACCGCTGGTGACCTGACCGATTTCGGCGTGATCGATGTCGAGCGTGGTGGGGATGCCATCGGGGTAACGGTCGTCGTACTCCTTGCCGCCGTGGCGGAAGTCGATCTTTTGCATGATCTCGCGCGTCAGCGGATCGAAGAGCGCGGCATCGTCGTAATCGGCGGGGACGAGCATCAGTTCGCGCCAGCCGCTAGTGCGCTTTTGATATGCCTTGCGCAGCAAAGTGGCGATGATGTAGACCATCGAGTGATCGGCGCTTTGGCGGGTGCGCGGGTCGCGCTTGGCGGGATCGCCAATGATGCCAAAAGCGGGCTCGTAGATGGTGATGCGGACGGCGCGCAGTTGATCTTTGTTGTCCAGGATTTTGGGGTGTTTGGCCAAGAGGTCCATCACGCCTTGAATGGCGCCGGCGGATTGATGCTCGTAGAGGCCAAGCTTGAAGTGCATGCCCATCACGGCGAAATCGTCGCCGGCGAGGCCGAGCGTGAGGTCGAAAGGACTGGTGTTTTTTTCCGCCGGTTTTTCAAAGAGGCAGAAGATGGCCTCGGGGTTGCGGAAGATATCGGCCGGACCGACAAAGCCGCGCATGGCGCGGCGCATGGCGAGGATGGCGACCTCAGTGCTGACGGCGGCCGAGGCGCCTTTAGAGTCGGAGAGTTGTTTGCCGGCACGGATCGCGCGGAACGGTATGTAGTGCGCCACGACCTGGCCGATGGCGGACTCGATCTGATCGACGGTGGCGCCGAGCGCGGCGCCATAAACGGCGGCGGAGGCGATGGCGCCGTGGACCACATGGTCGATTTTGTAGTTCTTGAGGGCGAAGACTTCGGCCAGGCGGCCGCGAATCTCATCGATGGCGATCATCGCCTTGAGGGTTTGCCGGCCGTTGAGCCGGGCAAGCTGCGCCGCCGCGACGGCGACGGGATAAAAATCGTTGTGGCCAAATTCGCCGCGGGTGTAGCCGCGCTTCGGGTTGTAGCCAAAGTTGGTGCCGTTGGAATCCCATTCGCGGGCGGCCGAGCTTCCGGCAAGGACCGCTTTTTCTGGCATGACGCGCGCCCGAGAACCGAGCAGCGTGGCGCCGGGCGCGCCGGCGGCGACCGGATATTCCAGCGCTTCGGCGCGCAACACAGTGGGGG